>NZ_JBHXML010000018.1:0-117448 GCF_042720345.1 Kitasatospora sp. NPDC058478
ACCGTCCTTGCCTTGGGGTCTACGGAATCCGCCCAGGCGACTTCCTCACGGGCCGGGCGATCCTGATGGCGCGCTGTCCCTCCACTCATCCTCTGGACTGCACTGTCACTTTCGTACTGCTGGTACTGCACCTGCTGAACTGCGTCTTCCCGTCGGTGGCCGTGGCGGCCCACCTGTTCCCGCAGCCAGCCCCGTCGCCCGTCCTGCACCTGCCTGGCTTCGGAACTCCGCTGCCGGACCGAACCGCGAACTCTGTCCAACAACCCGGGCCAGTTCGTGTCTGCCGGTATCGCCGACTGTTGTCTACGAGAGAAACGCTAGACCAGCCCACGGGCAATGTCTACTCCGGCACGCATAGATTTTGCGTTCGCCGCGAGTGAGGTACTCTGCCGGTGCGCGGCGGCGGCACCCCCCCCGCCGCCGCCGCGCACCGCCGACGAACAAGCAGTACCGCGCAGGAGGCGGGAGTGGAGGACCTGGTGCCCGGAGCAGCGGAGACCGCCCGGCCCGGGCAGGCTGCCCTCGTCGAGGCGATCACCGAGGCCGTGCACGACGGCGACGACCGAACCATCCGCCGGTTGCTGGCCCGCTTCGCCGAACTGGCCACCCTCGCCGACCTGTACTCCCTGCGCGACGCCCTCGACACCGCCCGCCCAGCTGGCGCCCACGGGCAGAGGTGACTCTTGCCGGGCCGCGCTCGCGGACCTGCCTGACCAGATGCCCAGATCGGTCCTGCGCCTGGCGTCGTGGTGCGCAGCGCGCTCGCCCTGCTTGGCCGGGGCGAGGGAGCTGATGCCCGGCCAGGAGGTGAACTCCAACATGGTTCCGGTTCCAGCCGGTACTCGGCAGGGCTGGGCCGGTCACACCCGGCCGAGGTGGATGTCGCGGGTGCACCGGCGTGGCGCCGGACTCGAACCGGTACCCGGCGGTGGCGGTCCTGCGTCGTCGTCCTGCGCTCCGGTGGCCGCCGCCGGCCGGATTGACGGCCCGGCGCCGACTGCCCTGCCACGCTGGGTGGCGGGCGGCCGGCGCCGGTAGTGCCGCCCCGGGTCAAGCCGCGATCGTGAGGTCGGCGCGGCCGAACAGCAGCGCGTAGCCGCGGGGCAGGTCGGTGAGGATGCGGTCGGTGAGGGGGTCGCCGGCGAGGTCGGTGAGGGCCGCCAGGACGGAGGAGACGTCCCAGCGGGCGGCGGTGAGGCTGGTGTTCAGGGCGCGGGCGACGGCTTCGACGAAGGCGGGGGCGGCGACCGGCCGGGGCAGCGGGATCTGCGAGGCGAAGACGGTGCGGGCACGGGCAGGGCTGCGGCGAGGTCGCAGCGTTCCTCCCCGGTGAGTTGGCTGCCGAGGGCGGCCAGGACGACGGTGAGGACGCGTTCGGCCTCCTCGTCGCAGGTGTAGCGGCCCAGGGTGCGGACCTGCTGGAGCAGGAGGCGGTACCGGGTCATGGCGGTGGCCTTCCAGGGAAACGGGGCCGGCCGGACGGGTGCGGCGGCGCGGACGGTGTTCAGGGGCGGTGGCCGGGCCGGGGCCGGCCGAACAGGAGGTCGTAGCCGGGCGGCAGCTGGAGCAGGACGCGCTCGGTGAGGTCGTCGCCGACGGCGTCGGCCACGGTGCTGAGGACCGCGCCGATGTCCCACAGGGCGGTGGTCTCGGTGGCACCCTCGATCCAGGCCGCGGTCGCGCGCGTGAACCGCTCGGGGTTGAGCGGCTCGGCGGCCTGCAGCGGGTTGAGCAGGATCAGGGCGAGGGTCTCGGGCAGGCGGGCGGCCAGTTCGGCGCGCACGTTGCCGACCAGGTGGGCGCCGAGCAGGGCCAGTACGACGCGCGCCGCCCGCTCGGCCTCCCGGGATGTGTCGTACTCACCGCGTTCCCGGACGTCTTCCAGGAACGCCTCCCATCGAAGAGCCACGGTTCCTCTCCCTCCGTTCCGGGGCTCGGCGTGAACGCCGTCGACGCCCGGTCAGGGCTCGACGACCAGGCGCCGGTGCGCACCGGTGAGCTTGCCCAGCCGGCCCACGCGGCGGCCGGCCCCTCGCAGGACCAGGTGGCTGCCGCACCGGTCGGCCTGGTTGCGGGCCCGGACCGGAGCGCCCAGGCCCGCGCAGTCCATGAACGTCACCTCCGACAGATCGAGCACCACCTCCCGATGTGCCCCGAGCGCGGCGGTCACAGCACGGCGCAGCGCGGGGGCGGTGTCGAGGGCTATCTCGCCGCACGCCCGCAGCGCGAAGGGTTCGTGCCCCTGGTCGTCGCGCATGGTGGTCTCCCGCCGCCGGCCCGGCCCACACGGCGTGGTGCGCCGGGGCGGCCGGGCCGGACGGTGGAGCCGGCCGGGGCCGTCCCGCAGGGCCCGGGGGTTGGCGGTGCGGGACGGCGGTCCGGGGAGGGGTCAGGCCTGGATCTGCTTGCGGCTGCCGCTGTGGCTGATCTCGACCTTGCGGGGCTTGGCCTTCTCCGCGATCGGGATCTTCAGGGTCAGCACGCCGGCGTCGTAGTCGGCGCTGATCCCGGCGGGGTCGAGGGTGTCGGACAGCATGACCTGGCGGGAGAACACGCCGAGCGGGCGCTCGGACAGCTCCCACTTCACGTCGTCACCCTGGTGACGGGGGCGGCGTTCAGCCTTGACGGTCAGCATGTTCCGCTCGACGTCGACCTCGATCGCGTCCGGGGCCACCCCCGGCAGATCGAAACAGATCACGTACTCGTCGCCCACACGGCAGGCGTCCAGCGGCATCGGGGCCGGCCGCGACCACGTCCCGTTCGTGCCCAGGAACTGCTGAGTCAGCCGGTCCAGCTCGCGGAACGGGTCAGTGCGCATCAGCATCGCGAAACACCTCCACTGATCGAATGAGAGCCAGTGCGCTTCACCTGAATCTGTTCTAGCATGTCATCCATCCAATGACAAACAGCAAAGTCGCTGAAGGAGTGACAGCCATGGGAAAGCGGCCCGACGTACCCGCCACCGGCGGCGGCCCACCCACGGGACCGGCGTCCTTCCTCGCCGCCGCCGCCGCGCTCGCCGCCATCGACGACGCTGTCCGCACCGCCCGGAACACCCGCCCGACCACCCGGCCCGGCACCGGCGCACCGGACGAGGGCCCCGAGCCGGCCCTGGCCGCCCTGGTACTGCTGCGCGAACTGCGCACCGAGCTCGCCGGCTGGGAGGCGGGCCTGGTGGAGAGCGCCCGTGACGGCGGCGCCACCTGGGCCGACCTCGCCCACCCCATGGGCGTCGCCAGCCGTCAGGCCGCCGAGAACCGCTACCTGCGCCTGCGCCCCGCCGGCAGCAGACCCGAAGAGGCCGCGACCGGAGCGGAGCGCGTCAAAGCCGTCCGCGACCGCCGGGCCGCGGACCGCGCCGTCACCGCCTGGGCCCGCGACAACGCAGCCGACCTGCGCGTCCTCGCCGCCCAGATCAGCGCCGCACCCGGCCTGCCACCCCGGGCCCGCCCCGCGCTGACCGCGCTCACCACCGCCCTCGGCGCCCCCGACCCCGCCGACCTGATAACGCCCCTCGCCGACATGCGCCCCCACCTCGCCGCCACCCACCCGGACCTCACCGCCCGCCTCGACGACCTCACCCACCGCACCGAACGCCTCCGCCATGACAGCGACCAACGACGCACCTGACCCCCTCACCACCGCTGAAGACCGCTGGCAGCAGATCGAGGACCGGCTCGCCGCCATCGAACGCCGCATCCGCGAGCACAGCAGCGCCGCCATCGCCACCGTCGACACCTGCCTGGCCAGAATCGACGCCCTCCACCACGACCTGGCCCACGGGTCCTGGCCCCCGCATGCCTTCCCCACGCCGGCAGGGCCTCCGACCATCCCACCGGAGCAACCAGCGCGAGCCCCCACGCAGAACCCCTCCGACCCCGTTGGCCACCGGCACGCACCTACCGTCCCGAACGCACCGCGACACGCCTCGGAGGCCGCCAGGCAGCAGTCCGGGTACCCGTAGACAGGGAGAACTACCGCCCCCGAGACCCCCTGGCGATACGCCGCGATCTGACGCCACGGCCGAGCGGAGGCGCCGACTTCGCCCATGTCCTACCTGGTTGGACACCCCCACCCCCGCCCCTGACGTCGGCGAGGCGGCCGGGCTGAGGCGGAGTACTCTGCGTGCGTGTTCCACACTGTCGCCGCGTGGGACACGGGCAGGTCACGCGGCAATCGCCAGCTAACGAATCGACGGAGACCTCAGCGACGACGCCGAAGACCGGGACGACGAAGAGGCCGAGCAGCACAAGAACCAACAGCCCCGAACGCGGCCGAGCCCGGCCTGCAGCTCATCTCCCCTTGTCGCTGGCCAAGGGAGACCCGCAGGTCAATAACATTCTCCGGGCTCAGCGGTCGCACGGTGGTCGCCGTAGAAGAGCAGGATGGGAGGCAGATCCCGCGCGCCGCTCGACCTTCCGAGGCGATCACCATTCGCTGCTCACCGAACCCGGGAAACGACCGAGGACGCGTCTACCGGCGCTGCGGCTGCCGCGACGACCACCGTCGACAGCTCGGCACCACCTGCCCCCGCCTCACCGCCGACCCCCGCCACGGCACCTGGGCGTTCGCCGTCGACACCCCGCCCATCGACGGCCACCGCCGCACCGTCCGCCGCGCCGGCTTCCCCGACGAACTCGACGCCCGCACCGCGCTGCGGCGCTTCAACGAGGGCCTCACCCTCTGCGTCATCACCGACCCCAGGCAGCGCACCGCCGAGTACCTGAGGGACCGGCTCGACGAGACGGAGCTCCGCCTCAAGCCCGCCACCATGGCCCGCTACCGCACCTACACCGAGCAGGACCTGATCCCCGCCCTCGGCACGATCCCCCTCATCGACCTCACCCGTCAGCACCTGCAGGCCTTCGTCACCAACCTTCTGCGCCGGGGCCGCGGCAGGGTCACCGTCCACCGGATCATGGCCACCCTCTCCAGCGCCCTCAGCAGCGCCGTCCACGACGGCCGGCTCGCCCGCAACCCCGCCAAGCCCCCGCTGCTCCCCCGCCCCGCCTCCGCCCCCAGACGCCTGTGGACCGAGGAACAGACCGCCCGCTTCCTGCGCTTCACCCACGTCACCGACCCCCTCTACGCCGACCTCGCCGAGCTCATGATCGGCTCAGGCATCCGCAAAGGCGAGGCACTCGCCCTGCGCTGGGACGACGTCCACCTCCCCGACCGTGTCTTCTTCGTCCGCGCGACGCTCTCCGCCGTCGACAACAACCAGCTTGTGCTCACCACCCGAAGACCAAGGGCAGCAGGATGTGGGTCGCCCTCTCCGACCGTGTCGCCTCGGCCCTCGACGACCGCGCCGGCACCCGCGCCTTCGGCAACATCGCCGACAGCGGCGACTACGTCTTCCACCGCCACGGCCGGCCGCTCCATCCCAAGAACGTCCTCGACCACTTCCACCTGCTGTGCGACAAAGCCGGAGTCCCCCGCATCGCCCTCCACGACCTGCGCCACCTCATGACCAGCTTCACCCTGGCCGCCGGAGTCCCCCTGCCCGTCATCTCCAAGACCCTGCGCCACCGCACCCTGTCAACCAGCGCGAACATCTACGCAGAACTCACCCGACTCGCCGCCCGCGCGGCCGTCGACGCCGCAGCCTGGACCCTCGACAACGCGGACCGCGCCGTACTCGGACGCACCGTCTGCCGCGCCCAGCGCCCATGGCGCCAGCACCCACGCCCCCACCGGCACCTGCCCGCATATCAGCAGGCACGAACAGAAGAACCCCCGGCACCATGGCCGATGTGGCCCGGCGACCACCATGCGACCACCAACTGACACGGCAACAGAAAGAGCGGGCACCCGGTTTCCCAAGCACCCGCTCTCACAACCGACTTCACAGTCGGGACGACAGGATTTGAACCTGCGACCCCTTGACCCCCAGTCAGGAAGGGTTCTCCTATTCCTGCCTGAAATGCGCTCGCACACACGTCGTGCGTGTGCAGATGAGCACGTTTCGCGCACGTCGCGCGGCAGCGCGCATGACGTGTGGTCCCCAGCTGGTCCCCAGGTCAGGGGCTTGACGGAGGGTCCGAGTGGCGTTCATGTCTCCAGAGTAGCGCCACTCCGAGCGAGGATCCAGCGATCCTCTCGGATCGCTCAGAAAATCCCAATCAAGGACCACGGGGCACCAGGCGGAAATCAATCCAACTCAACCGAAGGCCAGTCGAGAATAGCCGTGACAAATACCGGACGCACCCCCACTCCCCGTAATCCTGTCAAAATCCAGCGGCGCTCACGGTAGCGGATTCCGGGGGCCAGCCCGAGATTCGGCGCCACCCCACCACACGTGCCTGGGTTGTGTGAGCCCAACAGCCCACGGCCGACGGGCAAGCCACCTGGTCCCGTTTGGCATACCCTTTCGGGCCGTGGACTCATGAAGACTGATGCTGTGCGATCAGGATCGCCTGACCCCACCGACCGCGCGCTGCGAGCACCCTCGCGGCGTGTCGTCGGGCGCGTGCCCCGGCCATTCGATCTCGCCGTACTCCACGCCCCGCACGCTCTGCCGACACACCCACCGAGCCCCCTCAACTCTGGACCATCACTACCTGGTTCGAGGAGGTCACCAAGTGCGGTGTTGCGCGACCGGGCGGCGCGCCCTGCGGGCAAGTCTTTCCACCCCCGCGGCCGAGACCTCGTACCCATCGGACCCCAGCATCGGTCGAATCAGGTTCTTGCTCTGCAGTGTGCGGAGGGCGGCCTTGAGCTGCCCGCGTTTCACAGTCGCGCCGAACGCGGACTTCAACTCCAGCAGTCCGCGGGCGTGCCCACCGTGGAGTCGGCCGAGGACGGCCAGTTCCAGGAAGGACAGCCGACCGATTCGCTGCCCCCTCGACGACTGCTGCGGCTCGACTGGTGTCGGCGACGGCTTGCCCGGACCCACCAGCCACGGCCCCGGGTTGTCCGAAGTGGACAGGATGGCCAACTCGCTTCCGAAGCCGACTGCTAGGACGTCACCCACCGCCGCGACGGTGTGCGCCGCCTCGGGAAAGGACACCAAGGCGTGATGCTCGCCGGTGCTGGCCTCTCGGAAGCGCACGTCGCCCGCCCTGTCGGCCGTGACAATGACGAGTCGGCCCTGGGCCGTCCCCATAGTCATGGCCGTCTCTCCTCCCGCGTTGATCAGCGAACGTCGACGACCGGTGTCCGCGTCCCATGTACGGATGGAACCGTCCGCGTGCCGGGACGCAATCATCGCCTCCGACGGCGTCGCGCCGAATGCCACGGCCCGAAGGCCAGGGATGTTGGTAGAGAACGCCCGGCGCAGGCGGCCGGATGCCAGGTTCCACACCTCGATGAGTCCGTCGCGGTAGCCGACGACAGCAAGGGGTTTCTCCCCGATCCGCCCGGTGGCGATGGACGTGGCGCCGGAGCGCCAACCGAGGCGCCCACCCCGGGGTCGCCCGGTGGTCAGGTCATGGACGTACACCTGCCCGTCGGCCCTGAGGATCACGAACGCCGGCCGCCGAGCCGACCCACCGACCGCTAGGTCCGCGACTGCGCTGCGCGACGCGGAGCGCCGCCACAGCAGCTTGCCGGTGCCGGGTTCGCGGGCTGAGATCCCACCATCGTCGGTGACGGTGACCACGACCGGGCCCTCGGTGGTCGTACCGAGGCCGAGTGCGGTCACGGTGCTCAGGCCCACCGCGTAGACACCCTCGGCCTTGCCCTTGGACGCGTCGAAGATGCGCAACCAGTGGTCGCCGCACCCGGTGGCCACCAGTACCCGTTCACCCGCCCGTGCCGCCGCCACGGCTTCGACGCGTCGTGGATGACGGTTGTCCCTGCCGAGTTCACGGGGTTCGTCCAGGTCCCATACGCGCGCAGTCGCGTCGTCTCCACCACTGACGGCCACTGGTCTGCCGTCACCGCGGTCGGCGACGGCGACGGCGGTGATGCCGTCCGTGTGGGCGGTGAGGATCTGGAGCGGCCTGCCGTCGGCGAGGTTCCACGTCCGCAGCGTCCTGTCCTCGGAGGCGGACACGAGCACGTGGCCGGACAGCGCGTCGAGGGTCCGGGTGCGGCGGTCACTTTGGGCCGCCAGGCCGGCCGCCCGGCGTCCGTGCAGCGTCACCGTGAGGTTGGAGACTGTCTGAGTCGGAGCGCTCCGTGCGGTGGTTTCGCCTGAGTCGTCGATGTACCAGGCGAGTGCTGTGACGGCGCCCGTGTGCCCGTTCAAGGTGTGCAACAGCTGGCCGGTGTCAACGGCCCAGACCTCGATCGACCCATCCGATCCCGCGATGACGGCGACGGGGTGTTCCCCCGCCGTGAGGGCGCGGAGGGCGGTCGACTCTTGGTGGGCCCCTCTCAGTCGGAGCTCAGGTCTACGGCGCGTCAGGTCCCAGACGTAACAGTTCTCGTCCTCGGTGGTAATGACCAGGGACGAGTCTTCGTCCTCGCCGGTGACGGCCAGCCCGATCACGGGCGCGGAATCGACGGCGAAGCGATGGCGTTCAGTGCCGTCGACGAGGCTCACCGCGACCACCCCACCCGCCTCGTCGTCGCCGTATCCGATGACCACCAGGGGTTCATAGCCGATTCTTGTGGCAAGTACGATCGGCCCGGGACCGGACTCCTCCTTGGCGAGCAGGTGGCGTTGCCGGCCGGCCCTGAGGTCCCAGCTGTAGATCGTCCCGTCCGCGCCGCACGTCACGGCGACGGGTACGCCGTCCACCACATGCGTCAACAGTTCGGTCACGGAGCCCGCATGCACGGCCCCGATCTCGGTCAGCATCTCTCCACTGCGCGGGTCCCATCGGCGTAGCGTGCCCTGCGCGTCCGCCGTGACCACGATCCGCTGCTCCGGGCGGCCGACCGCGATCGCGGTCACCGGCGCGGTGTGGCCGTGCAGTTCGTGGTGCAGGGTGCCACTGGCGATGTCCCAGACATGGGCGATGCGGTCGTCTCCCGCGGTGATGGCGAACGGCCAACCGTCCCACAAACCGGTGGCCACGGACCGCACCGGCTGTTCGCTTGCGGTAAGAGTCGCACGCAGCGCGAGGCTGACGTTCCCGGCAGTCGACCATCGACACTGCCACGGAGCGGGGAGGGCGTATGGCGGGTGGTACAACCGGTCGCTCAGGTCGGGGCGCCGGTAGCGCACGGCGTCCACCGCCAGGACATGGCGCCGGACCTCCGGTTCGGCGTTGATGTGACGGGCGAGCGAGGTCTGGTAGATGGGCATGAGACGCTCGGCACCGGCTTCCGGGAGGGCCCCGGCTGTCAGGATCGACCTGGGGTCGGCATGGACCAGGAACTCCGGCTCCTGGAACAGTCGGTGAAGGCCCCCGCTCTCGGCCGCGTGCTCGGCCGCGTGTCGCAGCAGATACGGCGATGCCAGATCCCACCGATGTGTCCCGCCGACCTTCACCTGCCGCATCAGCCGGGCGAACACTCGCCGGGCCGGGTCAGGCCGGCCGGTTCGCTCCTCGTTCGCCGTCACGTCCACGCCTTCCGTTACAGGGTCTTGAGAATCCGGGCCAGCTTCCCGCTCTTCAGGTAGTTCCCGGCCAAATGGAAGTCAAGGGTGCCAATGGAGCAGGATTCGTCGCTCTCCACCCCGCGGAACCGGCGCGAGATCCCCTTAGGGGGAACGGCGACCAAGTCTCCGACGTCGGCGAGATTGGCCCAGCGATTCACCGCGGCCGGTCGTGTGCCGAGGCCGTCCACCGGTGGCGGGGTGAGCCGGTCGAAGACTGCTCTCGGGATGGCGAGCGGGGAACCGAGAGTGACCCACAGGGGGATCGGCGCCGCGTCGTCCTGGAGCCGGTGGAGCGTCTCGTACGCGACGACCGAGCCCAACGAGTGGGCGATCAGCACGTCCGGGCGGTGCTGTTCCAGCGCCGTACGTAGCCGGTCCTGGACCCGCTCCCGGGTCATCCCGGCGGCCTGATAGGCGGCGACTTCCTTGACGAACCGGACCACGAACCACTCCACGATCCGTTCGCCGCAGGCCCATGACTCGGCCAGGTCGGCTATCCAGCGCCGATGCGGGGCGGTCAGGTGGCCTTGCGGGACGGCGGTGCTGGCCCGGCGGTTGTCCGAGCGATGGAGGTACAGCAGATGGGTGAGGAGGTCGGCCTCGCTGTCCGTCAGTTCGTCGAGCTCGTCCTCGGTGCCGCTCTGACGTCCCTGCTCACGGCACTCACGCAGGAGGTCCGCGTAGTAGACGACCACGACATCCGCCCGGTCCACGCCAAGGCTACGGGCCCAGATGGAGGACAGGTTCCGACTGGCGGTCTCGGCCGTCTCACCTCGGCGGTGGTTGCCGATGCCGTGAATGCCGACGATCCTCATTCCGGACTCGCAATCGCGTAGGGGTTGGCCTTCAGGTAGTCCGCAAGACCCTGGTGGAACAGCCGGTAGAGCGTGGATCCGTCGTTCTCGACACCGGTACGCAGGTAGAAACGCGCCGCGTCGAGCAGCTTCCGGACATCGTCGTCGCCGATCTCGGGGTGGAACTCGGGAGCGACCGCGGCGATCGCTTCGGTGGGGAAGCCCTCGCCCTTCGCCCAGGCCACCGCCGCTAGCACGGCCCGCAGACGCGAACCGTTCGTCTGCAGGCCCAGATCCAGTTCGAGGACGTCGGGGAGCGATAGCGGCACGTCGGCGCCCAGAAGAGCCGCGCCTTTCGGGTCCACGGGCGCTTCCAGCGAGTCCAGCGCCCGGCAGTAGATGCGTGCGACAAGGAACGGGCCCCACTCGCGCACGGTTCGCGGGTCCTGGGTGAGCGTGGCCGCGATGCTGCCGGCTAGAGCCGATCGGACAGGTCGCTGGTCCGGGCGACGATAGGCGGGATGCTCGGCGAGATGGCGGGAGAGATGTGTCTCGAGGTCGCGACGCAGTTCGTCATCGGGGACGTCGTCCAGGTCCAGCAGACTGCCCTGTTCGGAGGCCAGCTCCAGCAGTGGCCGGAAGAGCGGCCACCGGCGCGTGCCGACGATGAGCCGGCAGACCGGCAGGCCGTCCGGGCGCAGGGTCGTGGCCAGGGGGATCAGGAGCTGCCGCATGAGGTCCGCGGGTACGTCGGCCTCGTCCAGGGCGTCGAAGATCAGAGGCGGCGGGGTCGGCAGGGACTGGAGGCGTGTCAGCAATTCGGCGACGGTCTGCGGTTCACCGTGCCCGCGATGCGGGTCGTCGGACAGCCGCCACTGGTCGGTGAGCGAGGTGAGGACGGCGTCGAGGTCGCGGCTGCGGGCGTGGATAGCGGCGAGCGAGGGATTGGGCGACGGCACACCTTCGGGATGCTGGGCCGCGAGGTATCGGCGGATCTCCGGTGCGGCCCGGACGACCTCCTCGTGCCCGGCGCAGACGAGGGCCCCCAGGAGCGCCGACTTCCCGCAGCCCGGCGCGCCCGTGACCACGGTCAGTCCACCCGTGGCGGGGTCGTCCACCCAGGGCGCGAGTTGCGCGAGCTGACCGGCGCGGCCGACGAAATGACTGCCCACCCGGTCCATGAAGTGCTCGGCGCCCAGGTCCGCGACGAACTCCCTGACCGGCGGGGTGACCGTCCTGAACCGCTCCCGCTGAGGATCGTCCACCCACCGTGGATTGGGGAAGAACGGCAACCACCGCTCCCGGGCCAGGTCCACCTTGGTGGAGTGGATCTGCTGCTGGCTGCCCCTCCGGCCGAGGCTGCGCTGGATGGCGGGAACCACCCGGTCCCACTTGACATAGCGGAGGGAGGGATCGGTATCCAGACCATTGGCGGCGATCTGCTCCAGCACGTCGGCCACTGCCGCGCTGAACGCCCCGTCGTAGGCGTCGGAGTACGGGCTGGAAGCCGCAATGACCCACACGTTCAGCTCGTCGTCGGGCACCACCGCGAGTTGGGCAACGCGGGCCGCCCGCCCGGCGCGGCAGAGATCCACCACGAGCAGCATCGGCTCCGGCTGGAGCTGAGCGTCCCGGGTCCAGAGGTCCACCGCACTGTCCGAACCGACCCCGCCGTCGGAGGCGACCATGAAGAGCTGTTCCTGACTCTGGAACCGTCTTTCATGCGGGAGCCGGGTCGTTCCGTGCGAAATGACGTGGACGATGCCGAAGTTCTCGCGACGGGCGTGACGCCAACCACGCCCCACAGCCTCCAGATTGGGATCCCGGACATCTGTGACAGCGTACGAGAGCCGCTCGTACGCCTGTCTCAGGCGCGGCATCAGCTCGTCGACGAACGGAAGATCGTCCCAGCCGTCCGCGAGGGGCGGTGGCTCCTCGTCCTCAGGCACGGAAGAGACGAACTTGCCGACCCCCATGAGAAGCATGCTCGGCCGCTCGTCGCCCGAACCCTCCGAGACCATGCCTTCCCCTTGTCACGTTCTCGTCCGGAGAACACCGGGAACGCACCCCGGAACGCCACGGATGTCGTCATGGTATCCAGTTCGGGCAGGCGGTCGCAGAGCACCCTGCCATGGGAGGGCTGAGGCTCCGTGGGCGGAGCGAGGCCGGAGAGGGGAGAGGAAGGCGGACGCAGTGTGATGGGGCCGTCACGTGGTCATGCAAGTCGAGGCGCGACTCCACCGGCGGCGGTCGGGTCACGGTGCGGCTGGCGCCCAGGTTCCAGCGTCCGGTCCGCAACGGCTCAGCGAACACCAGCGCCAACCTTCCACTCACACTGCTTTGTCCCTGCCCGCGGCCACGCTTCCGAGTAGAGACCTCGTGCGGGCCAGTGCTTCGCGATCAAGCTCGCCTACCCACCATCCGCATAGCGTGATCACCCTCGCGGCGTGTCGCCAGCGCGTGTCCCGGCCAGTCGATCTTGCCTGTGCTCCACGCCCCGCCCCGCGCGCTCTGCCGCCACACCCACCACTCCCGCAACTCTGGACACGCCATCACCACCAGGTTCGAGGAGGACTCCATGGCGCAGCGTCCGAAGCGGGGCAGGGTGTATCGCAGGTGCGGGTGCAAGGACGGCATCAGCGGGAAGCAGTTGGGTTCGTGGTGCCCGCAGTTGGCCGCCGACACTTCGCATGGTCGGTGGACCTACGCGGTGGACCTGGCACCGGAGGACGGCAAGCGCCGCACCCGGCGGCGGGGCGGGTTCGCGAGCCGAGCGGAGGCCGCGAGGGAGATGGCGCGGGTACTGGATGCCGAGTACCGGGGCGTGTACGAGGACCGGACGCTGCGCGTCGGCATGTTCCTGTACGAGTGGCTGGAGTCGAAGCGGCCGGCGCTGGCCCCGAACACGATGGCGGGCTACCGGGCGTGCATCGAGCGCGACCTGGTCCCCGCGTTCGGCGGCATGCTGCTCGTCGATCTGCGGCCCAAGCACATCGACGCCTGGGTGAGCGCGCAGCTCACAGCCGGCCGCGGGCGCACCACCGTTCACCACGCGGTGGCGATGCTGCGCAACGCCCTGAACCACGCGGTGCGCACCTGGCGGCTGCGCTACAACCCGGCCAAGCACTCCGTGCCGCCCAAGCCCCGCGCCGCCGAGCGCGTCTGCTGGACCCCCGATGAGGCCGCAACGTTCCTGCGGCACAATGCCGAGCACTATGCCGACCGGCTCACCGACCTGTTCGAGGTCATGCTCGGCACCGGCATGCGCCGCGGCGAGGTCCTCGCCCTGCACTGGTCCGACGTGCACCTCATGGACCGCAAGCTGTACGTCCGCTGGACCCTGACCGCCGTGAACAACGGGAAGATCCACCTCAGCGAGCCCAAGACCGAGGCCAGCCGCGCCTGGGTGAGCCTCTCCCCCAGAGTCATGGCCGCCCTCCAGCGCCAGGCCGCTCTCCAGATGGCCGCCCACCCGGAGAACAGACTGGAGGGCCTGGTCTTCACCCGCCCGGACGGCGAGCCTCTGCGCCCGCAGTGGGTCCTCGACCAGCTCCGCAAACGCACCGCCGAGCTCGACCTGCCGAAGATCGGCCTGCACGACCTGCGCCACACCGCCGCCAGCATCATGATCGCCGCCGGCATCCCCCTCGCCGTCGTGTCCAAGACCCTGCGCCACTCCAACCTCGCCATCACCGTCGACCTCTACGGCCACCTCCTCAAAGACTCCGCCGACGACGCGGTCCTGGCCCTGGCAAAGGCCCTCGACCGCGCTGAGCTGGGTAACACCCATCTCGACAGGATCGGGCTGGTGGGCTCTGACTCGCTGGCGGCGTAGCCGAGCTGGTGCCCACCAGGTATTGAGCAGATCCGGTAGACCAGTCCGCTGCCACACCATCACAGAATGTGGCGGCCTGCTGGCTGGAGAGGCTCGGTCGCCCTCCGGCCAGCAGGTGATGGCCATCGGTCAGCGGAGCCACAGCGAGGCTCCCTCCACATGGGCTTGCGACCCTCGGTCACTCCCGAGGGCGACCGCCACGTGCTGCTCGATCGCGGCGAGCAGCTCCTCGTTGGTGTTGCGATCCTCGGTCACCCTGGAGGGCGACCGCCACTGTGGACTTCACGAAGATCGGCGGCCCCGGAGAGGTGTTGCGATCCTCGGCCGCCCCAGAGGGCGACCGCCACCACCAGCGTGCCGATCCTGTTCGCCGAGCGGCCCGACGAGTTGCGATCCTCGGCCGCCCCGGAAGGCGACCGCCACCACGGCCTCGGATGCTCGGACCACGCTCTCGAACATGTTGCGATCCTCGGCCGCCCCGGAGAGCGACCGCCACCGGGAGTCCGGCGAGAGGCCGGCGAGCAGGACGAGGTTGCGATCCTCGGCCGCCCCGGAGGGCGACCGCCACCAGCCATCCGCAGAGGCGGCCAGAACGTATCGGAAAGGTTGCGATCCTCGGTCGCCCCAAAGGGCGACCCGCCACAGGCGAGCTGCACCTCGGGCCACATATCGATCGACTCATTGCGATCCTCGGCCGCCCCAGAGGGCGACCGCCACGACGTGCGAGCCACCCGGCTTCGCTGTCGGTATCAACGTTGCGATCCTCGGCCGCCCCGGAGGGCGACCGCCACCGGGTGATGGTCTCCTCGGCGTGGTGGATGTTCAGGTTGCGATCCTCGGCCGCCCCGGAGGGCGACCGCCACGCCTCCTCAGGCGTGTTCGAGGACGACGGCGCGCTTGTTGCGATCCTCGGCCGCCTCGGAGAGCGACCGCCGCCTCCTCGCTGAACTCGTGCTCGACACCGTCCTCAGTGTTGCGATCCTCAGTCGCCCTGGAGAGCGACCGCCACCAGGCTGGTCGGGGGCGCCCTGGAAGCCGAGTGCGAGCTCCGATTCTCGGCCGCCCAAAGGTGGGCCGCCACCCTTCATCTGGGCGTCCGTCAGCGGCTGCTTGTTCAGGTTGCGATCCTCGGCCGCCCCGGGGGCGACCGCCACGCCGGTCCAGCTGCGAGAGCTCAGCGACGCGTACCGGTTGCGATCCTCGGCCGCCCTGGAGGGAGACCGCCAGCAGAGCCTGACCCAGTTCTTCGGCTTTGGTGCCGTTGCGATTCCCGGCCACCCAGAGGCGGCCGCCAGAGAATTGTGCCCTGTGTGACCTCGAAGGAACTCGTCCGAAGCACATCGGTGAAGTAGCCAGTCAGTCCACCAGCGCGGTGAGGCTGACTCCTTCCGGGACGTCCGTGTCGACAGTGACCTTGTAGTCGGAGTACGAGCGTGCTGCGGTGTGGCCGAGTGGGGTGATGTGCACGCGGTCGAGGAGCTTGTGGGCGGGGGTTTGGCCGTAGGCGTCGGAGTGGCTGAAGACCCAGAGTCCTCGCAGGGCCATGGAGGCGCGGCCGGCGGCGCGGTCGTGTTCCAGCATCATCTCGAAGGCATGCCAGAGGGCTTGGAGGTCGTCGCTGGTGACGCCGGTCTTGGCGGCGAGTGGTGCCGAGAAGTGGCCTGCGCCCCTGTAGAGGCCGTAGGGGACGATGTTCTTGGTGCCCATCTCGGTCTGCTTGGTGGCCAGGTCCTCGACTCGGGTCGGGGTGACGCGGGTGATGGGGACTTCGATTGTGGTGACGGGGTCGATGGACCTGCTGAAGGTGAGCTGCAGGGGGCCCTGGACGCGGCCGGCGGTTCGGTCGCGGTTCTTGCCGGTGGTCATGACCGCGCCCATCATGCGGACGTCGTAGAAGGTCCGGCACATCCAGTTGCGGGCTTCGGACTCGTTGGCCGCGTTGCCGGTGTCGTAGGCGCGCTCGTGCTGGGCGTTGAGGGCGACGCCTGCTTCCACGTAGATGTCGTAGCCGGGGCGGCCGGAGTTCAGGAGGGCGACGGTGTTGCGGATCTTTCGCTTGAGGGCGACGTCGGTGACGTAGCCCTGCATGGTGATGGGGTCGGTGCGGGGGGCGCCGCCGTTGTCGGGGTCGCCGTTGGGGTTTCCGTCGGCGATGTCGAAGAGGAACACGAAGTCGTGCTTGCGCGTGGGGTCGAGGTGGGCGGGGACGGTCATGGTGGGTTCTCGCTTCCTGGTGGGTGGGGTGGTCAGGCGGTTTCGGCGTTGGCCGGGGCGGATTCGATGAGGTCCGAGACGTCGAAGAGCGCGCCGCCCTCGGCGGGCTGGGGCTCGGCCGTCTCGGCTGCCTTCTCCTTGGCGGCCTTGTGGGCGAGTGCGGCGGTGATGTCGGCGGCCCGCTGGTGCTCGTAGCCGAGGACGAAACGGCCCTGCTCGGGGACGGTGAGCAGCAGGGGGACGTCGTCGAGGTGGTGGTAGATGTCGCGCATGCGGGCTTCGAGCGCGTTGGCGGTGGGTGTGTTGCGGCGGCGGATGATGCGGAGGTGGTTTTCGGCGCCGGCGCGGAGGTTGGCGAGGACGGTGGCGGGGCTGCTCATGGCGGTGCCGAAGTACTTGTCGGTGATGGTGGCGTTGACGGTGCGTCCGGTGTCTTTGGCGGCTCGGCGTTGGACGGCGGCGAGGGTGGCGAAGAGGCGGCCGCACATGTAGGCGGGGTCGTTGGCGTCGGGGTTGAGGCCGGGCATGCCGTGCTCCTGGGTGTGGTGGCGGGTGAGGGCGAGGCGGAGGAGGGCGGTGCGGGGGCCGTCGATGCGGCGGTCGGCGCGGATGCGTGCGAGGAGTCGGGGGAGCATCCAGGCGGGGGGTGGTGTGCCGTGGAGGGCGCTGTGGAGGAGGGCTTCGTCGAGTCCTTCGGGGATGGTCTTGGGGTGGTACTTCTTCTCGGTCTTGACCCATCGGGCGCACGCGAGGGCGAGTCGCCAGAGCGGGTAGACCTGGTATTGCGGGTCGAGGTCATCCGCGGTGCTCTGGTGGGTGGTGTGGGGTGACCAGGGGTCGAGGTACTGGTGGTCGCGGAACCAGCGGCCGAGGCAGTCCTCGATGACCGGCAGGGGGACGTCGATCCAGTCGCGTACGACGACGCGTGAGGAGTTTGCGCCGAGGGTGGCGGAGTAGAACTTGTTGACGTCGGCCGCGAATTCGGTGGTCCCGGTGCCCGGTTTGAGGATCTTCGCGATGAGGTTGGCGACGTCCTCGGGTTGCGGGTCGTCCAGGTTGCCGAAGCCGTTGCGCTTGACGGGTTCGCGGGTCCACCAGACCGTCACGGCGGTGTCGGCGCGCCTGCGGTGTTTCGGGTCGGCGAGGAGTTCTCCGAGTGAGGTGGTGGCTGCTGTCCCGCACGTCTCGCAGAGCGGGGTGGCGGCGAGTCCGGCGGTGATGCCGGCGCGGCCTTGTGCGGCGGTGTTGACGCTGACGAGCTGGGTGCTCTTGGCCTGCTTGGCGGGGATGGCGCCCATGGCGATCGAGATGGGCACGGTGGCGAGCAGCGGGCGTTCGTGTCCGCAGACGAGGCACAGGCCGGTGTTGCCTGCTCCTTTGGTGTCGCTGACCTTGTCCGCCCAGAACTGGCGTGCGCTCGGGTGCTGGTGGGCCCACTGTCCGTCGACGCTGATGGCGACGAGGTCGCCGGCGGCCATGTCGGCTGGGACGTCCAGGGTGGTGACGAGGAAGCGGAGGACGGCTTCGGCGGTGGGGTCGCCGGGGTTGGCGGCTGCCCACTGCCGGGCGAGGTCGGCGAAGGCCGTGCGGCACTTCGCGGCCCGGGCGGCGTCCTTGTCCTTGACCTCTCCGGTCCTGGGGTCGGCCTTCGGTACGCCGAAGACGTACTGGGCGTTGTCGGCGAGCAGGCACGGTGCGATGGCGACCGTGCGGGTGGAGGTCGGAACCTCGAGGCGGAGCGCGGGCTGGCCCTTGGGTACGCGCAGGTCCTGGATCTGCGCGTGGTCGCCGTCGAGGAGCACGGCCCATTTGATCGTCGCGGGTTTCGTGTAGGACTGTTCCTGGCCGGCGACGCGTTCGGTGAGGCGTTGCAGCAGCATGGTCAGGCTCCGGTTCGCCAGGATCCGGCGGGCATGTGGACCTCGTCGTCACCCAGGGGGTGCCGCGGGACGCGGAGCACGCCGTTGTCCAGGCTGGCGCGGAACCAGTGGTAGGTCTCCTGGCCGCGGTCGCCGTACCTGATCGAGTGCAGCATCACGCCGAGTTCCTCAGTGCGCTCGATGGGGCCGGCCTTCGAGCCTTCGGGGCTGCCGGGCCATGATCCGCGCGGGCCGAAGCCCGCGGAGAACTCGCGGCATCCGAGGAAGGGCTGTGAGAAGCATCCGCCGCGTTCGGTGCGGCGGCGCAGCTGCTCGCGGTATTTGGCGGCCGGTGCCTTGGCGTTGCGGGTCGGGACGATCTGGGTGTTCACCCGGTAGGCGACGTCGCGCAGCGCGACGGTGTTGCGCTGGTCGCGGTCGTGCTCGACGTCGTAGCGCTCCCTGTGGTCCGTGCGCAGGGCTTTGATGCGGGGTGCGGTGATGACGGACTTGACCTCGTTGCGTCGGATGCTGATCCATTCGATCGGGGTGAGGACCTCGATCGACTGGATGACGTAGGTCATCTCCGGTTTCCAGAAGATGGCGCTGAGTGCTCCGACTGCCGCGGAGGGCGTCATGACGGGGTAGCTGACCCGTTCGACTTTCAGTTCGGGTCGCGTGAAGCAGGCCAGTGGTCCCCACAGCTCGACGGTCACCGGCGGCTCCGGCCAGCGCGTCTGGGCATGGCTCGGCAAGGTAATCACCCTCTCCAGGGCAATGTGACGATGTGTCAGGCATGGACCGTAGCAGCACTAGCACACCCGTGAAGCTGCTTCCCGGGAGGGCTTGACAGCCTCAGCGGTGCCGTGTTCTGCGACGACCCTTGCCGTTGCCGAATGTGTATCAGGGGTCACTGACAATGACGCCCCCGCCGGCAAGCCGACGGGGGCACGAGCGCGCGGACAGACACCAGCACGCCTGTGTTTCGATCCTCGCCGCCCCTCGTGAGAGGGCGGCGCCACGCTTCGGGAGCCTACCCAACCCGCACCCCCCGGCCGGGCTCTCCCCGCCGGTCCACCTCGCGCTCAGGACGGGGAAGGAGCCCGAAGCGCCTGCGCATGTGACCAACAGCCTTCCCCTGATGAGAAGTTGTCGCGGCCGCCAAAAGTCGACCGGCTACCGCTACCGGCTGGGCGGCTCGATGCCGCGCTGTGGATGGTAGGGGCCGACCCACTCGACGAGGTCGTCAACGATGAGCTTCGCGTGGCCGGCTGCCAACGCGGCGTCCGCCTCGGCCCTGGGGATGCCGGCGATGTGGGGCTGCAGGACGCGCTGGGTCTCGGGCCCGCAGGGCTGACCCGTGCGGAGCATGTCGATGGCGGCACGGGCCGCAGCCTGTTCCTCGGGCTTCAGTTCGGGCCGGACATGGACGACGCTCGCCGTGCTCTCGCCGATCATGACGAACTTCTCCGCCACAGCGGGGAAGTCGAGTTCCCGGCGCAGCGCCTCGATCGGGTCCCCGAGGTTGGCGAGGCCCTGGAGCCGGTAGCGGGTCCTGGAGTAGTGGGCGAGTGCGGTGAGGTCGTCCGGGTCGGCCTTGTCGGGACCGTCGCCGAAGCGGTTGCCTGCGATGCCGAGGGAGAGCATGTACGACGGGTCCGGGATCCTGCCGCTGTCGTGGGCTTTGAAGACGACGACCGTTCCGCGGTGCAGGTGGCCTTCGCGGTTGCAGCGGCCGGCCGCCTGCTGGAGGTTCTCCGGTGGGGCCCAGGCGCGGAAGACTATCGGGAAGTCGAGGTCGACGCCGGCTTCGATCAGCGACGTGGACACGACCCGGACACACTGTCTGGCCGCGAGGAGCGTGCGGATCTCCTCGATCGTCTCCCGGCGGTGGCCCGAGGTCATGCGGGTGGACAGGTGCAGGGCGCCCGCGGGCAGCTGCTCGTGGACGGCGTTGGCGTCGCGCGTGGTCGAGACGACCATCAGCGTCTGCTCGTGCCGGGCGGCTTCGCTCGCCATGGCGGCCAGCGTGGTGTCCTCGCGCCACTCGTAGCGGACGCGTTCGAGGGCCGAGAAGAGCGGCGCGGGGTTGGGGATGACGTGCCTGTGCCCGGTGCCGTCGATGCTGCTGAACTCGGGCTGGGTCGCGGACGACAGCAGCACCGTCGTGCCGAACCGCTCGGTCAGACCCCGCAGTGCCGACAGGATGGGCACCAGCAGCCGGTCCGGCAGCGCCTGGACCTCGTCCAGGACGATCACCGCACCGGCGAGGCGGTGGAGCTTGCGCATCCTCGACGGCGAACGGCTGAAGAGGGACTCGAACAGCTGCACCGTGGTCGTGATCACGAATGGTGCGTCCCAGTTCTCCGCCGCCAACCGGGCCCACCCCGCACGCTCAAGATCGACGGAGGAGTGGTGTTCGAGGACGTCCCGCTCGCCGAGCATCTTCCGGTAGACGGAGGCGTTCTGCTCGGTGATGCTAATGAACGGCACCGCGACGATGATCCGCCGCTGACCGTTGCGCGCGGCGTGGCGCAGCCCGAACGCGGCCGCGGCCAGGGTCTTTCCCCCGCCGGTCGGCACGTGCAGCCGGTAGACCCCCGGCTCGCCGTCCGCCGCGGCCACGGCCTGCTCGTAGATGCTCGTACGGATCCCGTCGATCCGCGACGGCTGCCGGCCGGCGAGCATGGCCTTCCGGGCCTCCTCGAACCGCTCGCCGAGAGCGGCCATGTCCGCGTCCGGGCGCACATACGGAACCCGGCCCAGGTGGTGCGCGCGGGTGTCCAGGCGATCGGCGTCGATGACGCAGCTGAACAGCATCCGGACCATCAGGTCGACATCAGCGAAGTCGTTGTCGCTGTCGGGGTCTGACAGCCACTGCGGCACCGCGATCCCCGCAGACTCGATCTCGGGAACCTCCGCCGAGACCCGGCGAATCGCCTCCTCCACAGCACCGGGCCGCGCCCGCAGCTCCCTCAGCAGAGCACGCATCTCACCCCAGGACCGCAGACCCCCGTGATGACCCTCCACCACCCCCGCAAGAGGCCCCGGCAAACACTGCGCCGCAAGACGGACCCCCGCCCTCTTGTGGTCGATCCCGACCGTCCCACCGGTACCGGCAACCTCCACCAGCCGGTCCTGCCACGCACACCCCCCCTTCCCCACATCGTGAACCAACGCCAGATACTCAGCCGCGGCACCCATACCGAACACCGCACCGAACCGGCCAGCCAGTGCAGCCGATCCACGAAGATGATCACCCAGCAGATGCCACCGGCCAGCACCATTGGGCGAATGGGCATAAAGAGGCTCGTCACGCATGACCCACAAGGCTACCCACCCGCCACGACACACGAGTTACGACTGCGACAAGGCCCCAGATGGCGACCGCCACGCCGGCCTTGCAGCAGGGCAGAGAATGGCCTGGATGCCGTTGCGACCCTCGGTCGTCCCGAAGGGCGACCGCCACGCCGTGAGGGAGTACAAGCGCGGGTCGGCACAGTAGTTGCGATCCTCGGCCCCCCAAGAGGGCGACCGCCACTCGGACACGAGGGGCCGCCGGCCGACCGCGCCGCGATTGTTGCGATCCTCGGCCGCCCAGGAGGGCGACCGCCACCCCGCACTTCCGGTCGACGGAGCACGTGGTGGACCAGTTGCGATCCTCGGTCGCCCCCGGGGCACCACCACCAGGCCCCGCCCCCACCGTGAGGCCGCCCAACGAGGGTTGCGATCCTCGGCCGCCCCGGAGGACGACCGCTACCACGTCGGTGCGGTTGATCACCATCGGGCGCAGCGAGTTGCGATCCTCGGTCGACCCAGAGGGCGACCGCCACGTTGCTGTTGCGCCACTACACGCCCTTGCGCGTGCAGCTGCAGTCCTCGGCCACCACAGAGGGCAACCGCCACCCGTACGAGACCCCGCGCAGCGATCCCGAGGTCGAGGCGTTGCGATCCTCGGCCGTCCCGGAAGGTGACCGCCACACGCCGTCGGACCCGGTGGCGACCTCCCAACGGGCGTTGCGATCCTCGGCCGCCCAAAAGGGCGACCGCCACGCGCAGGTCATCACGCGCTCGAACGTGCCATCCATGCCGTTGCGATCTTCGGCCGCCCCGGAGGGCAGCCGCCACCGGAGCCGACCCAGTCGGACCTGCGCGGCAACCAGTGTGATCCTCGACGGTCCGCAGGGGCGACCGCCACCAATCCGGCGAGGGGTTTGGCAGCCAGCGGCACGGTGTTCCGATCCTCAGCCGCCCCAGGGGGCGACCGCCTCGGCGATCCTGTCCGGCGGGCGCTGGTTCCAGGAGTGGTTCCAACCCTCGGCCGCCCCGGAAGGCGACCGCCGCGGGCGCGGAGGCCAGCAGACTCTCGGCGTCGTCGAGTTGCGATCCTCGCTCGCCCCGCAGTGCGAGCGCCACCCGGCAATGGCGACTTACGCGGTCGACGTCTACGGGTTGCGATCCTCGGCCGCCCCGGAGGGCGACCGCCACCCTGGTGCTGCCCCGTGCGGCGGCGGACGTAGTGGTTGCGATCCTCGGCCGCCCCGGAGGGCGACCGCCACCGCTGTAGCGCCAGGTCCCATCGGGATTGATGGCGTAGTTGCGATCCTCGGTTGTCCTGGAGGGCAACCGCCACCCGCCCTGGCCGAGCTGGGACCGCATCAGGTCGAGGTTGCGATCCTCGGCCGCCCCGGAGGGCGACCGCCACTGTCTGCGTGCCGATGTACTGGCACACGTCGCCGTCGTTGCGATTCTCGGTCGCCCCGGAGGGCAACCGCCACAAGCGCCACCGCCTACCGAGCCCGCGAGGACTTCATGTTGCGATCCTCGGCCGCCCCGGAGGGCGACCGCCACCTCTTCACCGTCGGGGCGCTGGGTTCCGCACATGAGGTTGCGATCCTCGGCCGCCCCGGAGGACGACCCCCACCCCCTGCCTAGCTGTACTGCCTCGGTATCGAGTGATTGTTTCGATCCTCGGCCACCCTGGAGGGCAACCGCCGCTCCGGGGAGTCATCGATATCCGAGAGGTGGTGGACGATGTTGCGATCCTCGGCCGCCCCGGAGGGCGACCGCCACTCCAGTTCGGGCCAGGACCCTGCTGGTAGTGGGAGCCGTTGCGATCCTCGGTCGCCACAAGGGTGCCCGAGGTGGGCCCGCAGGCCCTTGGCGGAGTTGCGATCCTCGGCCGCCCCGGAGGACGACCGCCACCGCGATGGCGGCCGTCATGTGGTTGACCGTGAACGTGGTTGCGATCCTCGGTCGCCCCGGAGGGCGACCGCCACCGCCGTCGTCGAGCACGACAACGTAGTTGGGCGAGTAGTTGCGATCCTCGGCCGCCCCCAGGGAGCGACCGCCACCCGCCGGCTTCGGCGGTGACCCAGGGCGGCTCGGAGTTGCGACCCTCGGCCGCCCCGGGGCGGGCTCCGAGGCTGGTGCCGTCGGACATGACGTTGCGAGCCTCGCTCGCCCCGGAAGGCGGCCACCACCTGGCCCCGCCGGACAGCGCGTACGCGTCTGCCGTCGTTGCGATCCTTGGCCGCCTCCGGAGGGCGACCGCCACTAGAGGACCGCAGGGCCGGGCGCTGTCCATCGTAGCGTTGCGATCCTCGGCCGCACCGAAGCGCGACCGCCACTCGTGGTGGCCTGGATCAGCTCCAGCATCTTACGGAGGTTTCGATGCTCGGCCGCCCCGGAAGACGACCGCCACCGCCGTGTCGGCCGGGATCGACGAGGACCGGCACGCGTTGCGATCCCCGCCCGCCCCGGAGGGCGAGCGCCACGCTTGCGGTGATGCACGACCGGCCTCACCAATCCGAAGTTGCGATCCTCGCTCGCCCCGGAGGGCGAGCGCCACGGCGGCACCGTATGGCGCTGATCGGCGAGCCCCGTAAGTTGCGGTCCTCGCCCGCCCCGGAGGGCGAGCGCCACAGCCGCGTACTCGACGTTCGTGCCGATCGTCACCGAGTTGCGATCCTCGGCCGCCCCGAAGGGCGACCGCCACCATCGCGGCCTCCCTACGGCTTCCTGGCGATCACAGCGTTGCGATCCTCGGCCGTCCTAGAGAACGACCGCCACCGGATGCCCTTGCCCATCTTGCGGCCGATGGACTGGTTGCGATCCTCGGCCGCCCCGGAAGGCGACCGCCACCAGCCGCACCGCGGCCATCAAGGCTAAGAACCAGGCGTTGCGATCCTCGGCCACCCCGGAGGGCGACCGCCACTCGGGGTGGCGGCGAAGGTGGTCTATGCAGCCTCCGTGTTGCGATCCTCGGCCACCCCGAAAGGCAACCGCCACCCCGCATCCCGCTGTTGTACGTCTCGTCGAGGGCGTCGTTGCGATCCTCGGTCGCCCCGGAGGACGACCGCCACCGGGACGCCTCGATCGCCGTCACCAGGGCGAGGTAGGTGTTGCGATCCTCGGCCGCCCCGAAAGGCGACCGCCACTCGCCCTACTCCGCGCCGATGTCGAGGCACTGAAGCGGTTGCGATCCTCGGCCGCCCTGAAGCGCGACCGTCACGGGCTCCCTCGCTGGACGTCTCGCCGCTGGTCAACCCGTTGCGATCCTCGGTCGCCCCGTAAGGCGACCGCCACATGCCGGAGATCGGGCCCCGCCAGGTGCTGATGGTGTTACGGCCCTCGGCCGCCCGAAGGGCGACCGGCGCGCTGGGCTCCGCGTGGCGCAGCTCGATGCTCATCGCGTTGCGATCCTCGCCCGCCCCGGAGGGCGAGCGCCACCGCTGACCCGGGTGGCCACCGCGTCGGGGGAGATGGCGTTGCGATCCTCGGCCGCCTCGGAGGACGACCGCTACCACGTCGATGTGGTTGATCACCATCGGGCGCAGCGGGTTGCGATCCTCGGTCGACCCAGAGGGCGACCGCCACAGCATGCCTGCACCTGAGCATCACCAGAACCCTCCCAGTTGCGATCCTCGCGCCCCGGAAGGCGAGCGCCACTGGTCAGGATGAGGGCGGTGGCTCCGGCCCCCGCGTTGTCGCGGTCCTCGGTCGCCCCGAAGGGCGACCGCCGCCCTCAATCTCGCCCGACTTCACCGCGCCGGGCAGATTGTTGCGATCCTGGTCGCCCGAAGGACGACCGCCACCAGCCCGGCCGCATCGGCCGGCGCGGTACTGACGGCGTTGCGATCCTCGGTCGTCCCGAAGGGCGACCGCCACGCCAGCACACCCCGGCCGCGCAGGCCAGTACCCCCGTTGCGATCCTCGGCCGCGCCGGACGACGGCCGCCGCCCCGTGCGGCGCATCTCTACGGCGTCGGACGCGCGATTGCGATCCTCGGTCATCCCGGAGGACAACCGCCACCCCTGGTGCTGCCCCCATTCCTGCGGCTGGTGTCGCAGTTACGATCCTCGGCCGCCCCGGAGGGCGACCACCACCCATCGTGATCATCCCTCCCCACTCCTGCTTCAGATCGCGATCCTCGGCCTCCCCCGGAAGGCAACCGCCATCATGTTGAGCTCATCGACCGACATCAGCGTGATGTTGCGACCCTCGGTTGCTCCTGGGGGCCACCGCCACATCGCCGGGAGCACCTCGTGCGTCCCCCGGCGCTTGTTGCGATCCCCGGCCAACCGGAGGACGACCGCCACGGCGGCTCCGCCGTCCCGGTCGAGGTCGTGAAGGATACGATCCTCGGCCGCCCCGGAAGGCAACCGCCACCGACAGCGCAGGCCGCCGCGGCCTGGGACCTCGCGTTGCGATCCTCGCTCGCCCCGGAAGGCGAGCGCCACCTCGGCGAACGGCGCCGGTCCCGAAGCGGTCCCGCCGTTGCGATCCTCGCCCGCCCCGGAGAGCAAGCGCCACCCGGGGGGGTGCGGCCGGGAGGGGTCCCCGGCGACGCCGTTGCGATCCTCGCTCACCCCGGAAGGCGAGCGCCACGTCACAGCGGGCATCAGGGCACTCGTCGACCCCCGGGAGTTGCGATTCTCGCTCGCCCCGGAGGGCGACCGCCACATAATCGGAGCTGCCCTCTCCACCGCTCTCCCCCGAGGGTGCGATCCTCGGCCGCCCGGAGGACGACCGCCACGCCGATGGCGCCGACCGTCCTCTCGATCGACTCGTTGTTGCGACCCTCGGTCGCCCCGAAGGACGACCGCCACACTCAACCTGCCGGACGAAGTACGCCGAGAAGTCGCCGTTGCGATCCTCAGCTGCCCCGGAGGGCAACCGCCACTCGGCGCCGACGCCGGCGCAAGCAACCCCTTGCGGGTGTTGCGATCCTCGGCCGCCCCTGAGGGCAACCGCCACGGGTCTCCTCAGGCGGTGGCCGAGGTGACGGGTTGGGGTTGCGATCCTCGGCCGCACTGGAGGGCGACCGCCACACGGGGACACCATCGTCGCCGCCTGGATGCTCGACGAGTTGCGATCCTCGGCCGCCCGGAGAGGCGACCGCCACGCAATCCTCACCGGCGGTCACTGGTTCCAGGAGTAGTTGCGACCCTCGGTCGTCCCGAAGGGCGACCGCCACGGCCCTGGCCGGCATCGGCCTGTACCTGTCCGTCGGGTTGCGATCCTCGGCCACCCCGGAGAGCGACCGCCACCTCAAGGTCGAGACCCTCCCCGGCGGCAAGGAGGTGTTGCGATCCTCGGCCGCTTCAGAGGGCGACCGCCACGTTCACAGTGTTATCGGGCAAATAGTTGCGCAGGGTGTTGCGATCCTCGGTCGTCCCGAAGGACGACCGCCACCCCCGCCAACCGGGAACACCAGCTGCGCTGGCTGCTGGCGTTGCGATCCTCGGCCGCCCCGGAAGGCGACCGCCACTCTCGCGCGTCGAGAAGGAGCTGTTCGAGACCGACGAGTTGCGATCCTCGGCCGCCCCGGCGGACGACCGCCACACCACCGCAGCGCCGATCCGCGTCAGCCCCTGGACGTTGCGATTCTCGGCCGCCCCGGAGGGAGACGCCACCGACCGGGGCAGGAGCATCAGCACCAGCCTGATCCAGTTGCGACCCTCGGTCGTCCCAAAGGGCGACCGCCACGGCATGCCTGCACCTGGGCATCACCGGAACCCTCCCAGTTGCGATCCTCGCTCGCCTCGGAAAGCGAGCGCCACGCCGGCCGGCCAGATCGGCGCCACCGTCCGCCCCCTGTTGCGATCCTCGGTCACCCCGACGGGCGACCGCGACGAGGGCAACCCCGAGCGCTGAGCCGCCGCCGTTGAGTTGCGATCCTTGGTCGCCTCGAAGGGCGACCGCCACCTGGCCGTCGCGGCGTCGATCGTCGGCCGGCACCGCGTGTTGCGATCCTCGATCGCCCGGAGCGGCGACCGCCACCGTCCCCGGAACGGCTTGGCCGTGCGCCCCCGCTCGTTGCGATCCTCGGTCGCCCAGAGGGGCGACCGCCACCAGGATTTCGCGGACGGCACCGGACAGTACCCGTGGTTGCGATCCTCGGCCGCCCGCAGGGGCGACCGCCACCACGCGCACCCCGGCAGTTCAAACGTCCTCAGCCAGGTTGCGATCCTCGGCCACCCCGGAGGGCAACCGCCACGGCCAACGCGCCAGACCATCGCGCGGATGGCAAGGGAGTTGCGATCCTCGGCCGCCCCGGGGGGGGGCGACCGCCAGCGGCCTTCTGGAGACAGGGTCAGCCCGTTCGCGGTGTTGCGACCCTCGGTCACCCCGAAGAGCGACCGCCGCCGCGGGACGCCTCAACATCAGCGTGAGCGCCCTGGAGTTGCGATCCCCGGTCGTCCCGGAGGACGACCGCCACCTACGCGCCGAACGGCACGTTGCCCACGGCCGCGTCATTGCGATCCTCGATCGTCCCGAAGGACGACCGCCACTCTCGCCCTCCTCCGCGGCCGTCCGCATCCCCGATAGGTTGCGATCCTCGGTCGTCCCGAAGGGCGACCGCCACCAGTTGGTCGGGCGAGCAGATCGGCCGCGCGATTTGGTTGCGATCCTCGGCCGCCCAGAGGGCGACCGCCACCTGGGAGGAGACCCCAGCTCTCGACTCCGGCACCGTGTTGCGACCCTCGGCCGCCCCAGAAGACGACCACCACTGCACGGCAGGCGAGTATGGCATCGCTGACGATCGCGTTGGAATCCTCGGTCGTCCCGAAGGGCGACCGCCACCGGCGATGATCTGCTTGCTGCGCTTGGTGAGCTTGGGGTTGCGATCCTCGGTCGTCCCGGAGGACGGCCGCCGCCTGGTTCGGCTGTGCCGAGCAGCCGCAGTTCACCACGTTGCAATCCTCGCTCGCCCCGAAGGACGACCGCCACGACGGCCGCCGCCATCGGGCCGTACCCGTAGCGCGGGTTGCGATCCTCGGTCATCCCGGAGGGCGACCGCCACTGGACGCTCAGGTGGACGTGCCCGGCCTTGGGCCGATGTCGCGATCCTCAGCCGCCCCGGAGACGACCGCCACCGCCGCCTCGGCCTCCCCTCGCCTGGGCACCGACTGGTTGCGATCCTCGGTCGTCCCGGAGGACGACCGCCACTTGCTGACCTCGTAGGTGCGGTCGTACAACAGGCTGTTGCGATCCTCGGCCGCCCCGGAAGGCGAACGCCACCCCGAGCCGAGGCGACCCGGGACCTGGAGGACCTGTTACGATCCTCGGCCGCTCCGAAGGGCGACCGCCACCTGGCCATGGTCCGCCAGGCCCTCGCCAGGTTCAAGTTGCGGTCCTCGGTCATCCCGGAGGGCAACCGCCATGCCGCCGGGCCGAGCGCCTGAGACATGAGGACTTCGTTGCGATCCTCAGCCGCCCCAGAAGGCGACCGCCACGACCCGCGCGCCGACGGCAACGTCCGCGTGGAGCAGTTGCGATCCTCGCTCGCCCCGGAAGGCGAGCGCCACCTCAGGGTGTGTGGGTCTTCGTAGACCCGCCCTTTCCGATGTTGCGACCCTCGCTCGCCCCGGAGGGCGAGCGCCACACCGAGCTGCTGGCCACCGAGCGGCAGCAGTTCCAGTTATGATCCTCGGTCGCCCCGGAGGGCGACCACCACCTGGTGCGTTCGTTCGTCGGTAACGACGGGGTGTGGTTGCGATCCTCGGTCGCCCCGGAAGGCGACCGCCACCAGCTGGGTGACGGCCGAGCCGTCGGTCATGGGGATGTTGCGATCCTCGGTCGTCCCCGAAGGCGACCGCCAAGAGTCGGTCCGCTGTCGGCGAACTCGGGCCCAAGTTGTTGCGAACCTCCGTCGCCCCGGAGGACGACCGCCACGCGGGATGCCTCGATCGCCGTCACCAGAGCAAGCAGGTTGCGATCCTCAGTCCCCCGAAGGGCGACGCCACTCTGACCGAGCAGCGAGAACTTGGCTTCCGATCCAAGATGTTGGGGTGTTCCCAAGGGCCCGGATCCGTCGGAATCGGACACTTTGCTTCGGTGCGACCCGCGTGTCACATGCACACTTCGGGTTCCGAACCACGCCGCCATGACAGACCGAACAACAGAAGGGTCCCGGCCATGGGACGTCTGATCGGTATGGAGGAGTCAAGCAGCGGTGTGACGCCCCTGCGGGCGCACAGCCGGAACCTACCAGGCCGGCGCCACACCCTGGAGGACCACCTGCGCGGATCGGCCGCTCTGGCACGGCAGTTCGGCGGCGCATTCGGTTCCGCGGAGCCGGCCGGGTACCTGGCCCTGGTGCACAACGTCGGCAAGGGCTCCTGTTCCTGGCACCACGGCCTGAACGCCGCCGAAGCCGGCGACGGGAAGGTCGGCGTCCCCCACAAGGAGGCCGGCGCGTGGCTGGCGGCCCTGCACGCGGGGCGCCCGTTCGCCGCCATCCTGCAGGGACACCGCGGCGGCCTTCTCGCGCGTACCAGGACCTACAGACACTCATCGGTTCCGTGAAAGCGCGAACTCACAAGCACCAGGCGCTGATCGACGAGGCGATCGCCCGCACCTCCGCGGTCGTCCCCGAGATCACCCCCACCGCCCGGGTGCCGCTGCCACCCTGGCTTACAGGCCCCGCCGCCCCCGACACGCTGCTCGCACGAAACCTCCTGCTACGGATGCTGTTCAGCTGCGTGGTCGGCGCCGACTTCCTCGACACCAGCGCCCACTTCGTGGCCGCGCCCGCCCGGACGGCGAGCCTCTGCGCCCGCAGTGGGTCCTCGACCAGCTCCGCAAACGCACCGCCGAACTCGACCTCCCCAAGATCGGCCTGCACGACCTGCGCCACACCGCCGCCAGCATCATGATCGCCGCCGGCATCCCCCTCGCCGTCGTCTCCAAGATCTGCGCCACTCCAACCTCGCCATCACCGTCGACCTCTACGGCCACCTCCTCAAGGACTCCGCCGACGAAGCCGTCGTCGCCCTCGACCGCGCTGATGCCGGGCTCAAGCGGACCCCTCGGGGCCTGTGCCGCGCTGCGCAGACCGGCTGGGCCTCTCCGTCCGCCGACACGAGATCCGCCGGGTACGGCAGCTGATCCAGCGCGTCGCCATGGATGTCGACCAGCTCACCGATTACGAACGCGACCATATCCGGCAGGCCGCCCAGATCGTCCGCAAGACCCGTCAGGGCTTCCTCGGCATGCCCCGCATCCGCCAGCCCTACCCGACCTGGACCGGAGCGACCCGTATGAGCACGCCCGAGCCGGGTATTCAGCCCGTGGTCGAAGGCCGCCGAGCCGACACAGGCGCCACCGCCAGCACGTCCAGACCGCCCTTGCCACCACTCCCGGGAGGGCATCGAGATCAGCGTCACCGCGATCGCCCGCCGAGCCGGCGGCGACCGCACACTCGCCACACTCAAGGGCGCGTGCTTTCGGCTGCCGGGAGCAACTGAAACCGCCATAGGCGGAGTACAGGCGTCGGTCGGTCCCAGTAATCGTCAGGAATCAGGCGGGCGAGTACGGCTGGCTCAGGCTCTTCCCGGAGGGCTCGGATGCCACCCTCGTCCGTAGTGGTGGCCTCCAAGAATTGGTAGGTGTACAGCGAGCTGAGAAGGCCGAAGTTCGCGAATCCGTACTCCTCAATCTGACGGGCTTCGTCCGCATCTGAGACCTCCGGGGCAAACACGTGATCCAGCCTCACCAGCCGTCCCTGGTCGTCGAAGCGCGGCTCCTGGGTTTCTGGCCAGGGACTGTGCCAGATCAGGAACCAAGCCAGTCGCTGCTCGTCGGGGTCGGTGATGACACGACCAGCACTCAACATCTCCACCCCGCCGATTGTGAAGGCTCGTGTCTCCTCGCCGTCCCCGAGTTCTTCCACCACTCGTTCCTTGCCCCGGTCCATGATCAGCGAGAAGCTGAGGTCCGGCTCGATCGCGAGTAGTCCATCCCCGAGCAGGTGCATCTCGTTCGCCTTCATCGCATTGGTGACGGACAACCGCTGCTGCCTCCCATCGAGGCGGAAGACGGATGGGTCAACCAGTGTCCACATGGCCATGCTGCTCCAAAAGTGCGCGTAGAGCAGCCGCCCGCCTGTGGCTGCGGCATACGCCTGAGTCGCAGCCATGTCTTTAGCTCGTACCTTCGCCTCAAGCCCGTCGCCGATTGGAGCCACGTTCTTTACCTCGACCAGCAGTTGCGTACCGTCGCTCAGCACGATGCGGAAGTCCGGCGGCTGGAGCCGGCCCTCGGCATCATCGAAGTAGAACAGCCCCGTGTCCTCGGTCTTAATCAGTCGGATAGAGCCGAGGGCCACAACAACGGCTTCGAATGCATACTGGACCTGGATGCCCTGCAGTCTGGAGATGTTGTCCAGCGAGGAACGCAGAGCGTCGCTTATCGCAGTGACGCTCTCTGCGTGCCTGTCTCGAAGCAACTTCTGCCCGTCCGGTTCCGGCAGCGCAAGTTCGATAAGCGGCAGAACCTCTAGCCCCAGGTTGCCCGGTCGTCCTCGTCGCAACGCCATCAGACACACCCTCTCAATTCGCACTCCGCCGTGACTGGCGCACCGCTGGACTTGGCTATGGCATACCTACACCCGCTGGAGCCCAGCGCGCTTTGAGATTGTTCAACAGGTCCATCAGGGTGACTCCTTCGCGGATCCGCGCACGACAGGTTTTGCACTACCTATCGTCTTGCTGAGCGCTTCTGATCTGCGTGGATTCAAACCGCACGCTCGCGGCACCCCGGAGAGTGTGCGGCGACTGATCGAAGGGGCTGGCTACGCGGCTGAAGGTGATCGCGGGGGTCTGATCAGCTCGGTGCATGAGGTTCTCGGATCTTGGCTGGAGGGCAGGGCTGCGCCGCCTGCGGCGCCGGGACCGAAGCGCCGTTGCCGTCAGCACCTCGCGGGAGAGGATCGGAGTGTGGACGGGACGCCATTCGTGCCGTCTCCCGGATGGTGAGCCACTGAGTGTCTTCGAGGTGGTGGTTCTGGTTTGCGGCTTCCTGGGCGACGCGGTCGCCTGCCGTGAGCATGGCGAGGGCTTGATCTTGCAGGGCGGGCGGTAGCCACTCCACGAGCAACCGGGCGTGGCTCGGATCGACCTTGAGTGCCGTGTTGCGAGGGCGGGTGAGGAGGAGCTTGTAGCAGCCTTCCGCTGGTTCAACGGGCGGTAGGCCCAGGAGCGTTGCGGTAATGGAGGCCCTGGCCGGGATGGACAGGCCGTCCGCGTCGAGATCTCCGTAGTAGAGGATGCGTCGGATCTGACGGAGTTCGGTGATGCTGGCAACGGTCGCCTCGAAGGCGCGGCCGGCACCGAAAGCGATGTAGCCGATCCGTCCGGGCTCGCGTTGGAGCAGGTGGCGCAGGGTGGCGAAGGTATCGCTGTTCTCGATCACGAGTATGGTGTCGCCGTCTCCGAGGTGTCGGTAGGCGAGCGGTGGGGCTTCCCGGTAGGTTGCGAGCTGGTCGAGGTCGAGTCGGCCCGGGCCGAAGAGCGCTCCGCCGATGAGGCTGTCAAGGCGCTTCTCGTCGTTGAAGATCTCGTGGGATCGTTCGCGTAGGGACAGGGGGCGGCGGGCCTGCGCTGTGTTACTCGTGTCCCGAAACCACCGGTTGATCGCGGTCAGGATGTTCGTCTGTGTGGTGGTGACGCGCGCGGTCGATACCCAGCTGAGCTCTGGTCTCCATGACCGCGCTTCTCGGGTGGCCGAGGGGACCGGGTGGTGCCGGACGATGCGGACGGCGTCGGGCAGTGGGGGGCGCCCGGCGTCCCACTTAGCCGGGTTGGAGGGCAGGGTGAGGAGTTGCGCGTCGGCAAGCTCGATGAGCAGGGTGGCGAGGCTTTGGCGGCTTTTGCCGCTGTGGGACAGACCCGGTAGAGCAGAGGCGAATGCCTCCGTCAAGGCTGTGCGAGAGAGCGTGCCGCTGCCGGGGGTCCTGGCTTGCAGGGTGTCGTTGAGCCTGGTGGCGGCTGGAGACAAGGGTGGCACCGGGCCGTCCTGCGGCGTGGTCATTGTCCGGCCTCGGTCTTGGTGTAGAGCCGGGCGGCGCTCAGGTAGCCGGCGGGTTCGGGGACCTCGGGATCGGGTGTGACCCGTGGCCTGGGGAGCAGGGATGCGCGCACGCGTTCGTCGATGCGGACGAGGGACAGTCCGCTTCGGGCTTCCGTGTCGTTGCGCAGTTGGATGCGCAGGGGGAACCGCAGGGTGGCGTTGTCGTCGCTGAGTCCGGTGGTGTAGAGCAGCTGGATACCGAGTGCTGTGGCCATCTCCTGCTGGATCTGCATGAGGTAGTCCGCGTTGGCGCGGCCGATGGGGTTGTCCAGCATGAGGAGGCCGCCGTGCCGAGTGCGGCTACGCGGGCCTGGTGAGGTTCGCAGGGCGGCCAGCGCGCAGTACAGGAGGATGGCTCCGGTGAGCTCTTGGCCGCCCGAGAAGATCGTTTTCATGTCTTCCACGCCCACGTGCTCGATGGTGCGCGAGGCAGTTGGTTTGATCACCTTGGCGGTGAAGCCTCGTGGGACGGCGCGGTGGAGGCAGCGCATGACGACGTCGATTCCCTTGAGCCCACCAGCGTTGGGGGCAGTGGCCATGGTCTGGACTGCTTCGCGGACAAGCCCATGGAGCAGGGGCTGCTCCGGCGGCTGGTACTTGATCGTCAGGAAGCGCTGGTTCGACCATGGGCCGGCGTCGTCGGGGAAGACTGAGAAGGCGCTGGCGCGGTCGAGCTTCTTGAGCTCTTCGGAGACACGACCTGCCAGTTGGAGGACCAGGGTTTCGCGTACTTGCTCGACTCCGTTCAGCTGGGAGGCCAGGACAGCGGCGCGTTCAATGAGAGCGGTGACGAAATCGGCGGCCAGGGGTGGGATCATTCGTCCGTCTAGGGCGGAAATCTGTGCGCGCAGGGGAATGTCGAGGTCGTGGTAGGCGACGTTGGAGACGGCGTCCTTCAGATCGGCTACGGCTCCTTCGACAGCTCGGTCGGCAGCGCCCTGCTGCTTGTGGCTTGTCGTGTGGACGCTCACGGCTTCTCGGGCTTTGGACTCGGCGCCTTCAAGTGATCCAGGGTAGGGTGCGGCCTCCTGATCGATGGGCATGCCCTTGATCGCCGCCTCGAAGAGTGCAAGGACCGGGGCCAGGGCGGTGCGGCTACGCTCAGCCTGCTTCTTGGCGCGGCCCGCGGCGTCGAAGGAGTCCCCGGCCGTCCGCGCTGCCCGGTCCGCGCTGCTCTTCAAATCTCCGGCTGTCTCGAGCAGCTTCTGGGCCTGGGCCCGGTCATGCGGGGTCCACTCCTGTGCGGCCTCCTCTTCCAGAAAGGCTTGGCCCTCTGCCGGTTGGGCTTGCTCGAGCTGCAGTTGGACGCGGGCGCACTCCGAGTTGAGAAGGCTTTCGTCGGTCTGCAGTCGCGTGGTCTGCTCGGTCATACTGCGCACGAGGGCATCTCGCTGGATGGCATCGTCAGCACGTGTGTCCTGCGCGAGGGCCTGTGCTCGATCTTGTACAGAGGGCGGGACCTTCTTCCAGAGGGCCTGGCAGGTCTGGAGGTCGGCCTCGGCAGTCCGCGCGCGCTCGCGAAGGTCGTCACCGACCTCACGGGCGTGTAGATCGGAGGCGGCTTGCTGGTACTGCTGTCGCAGCACGGGCAGGGGGGCGAGCACGCCAGCCTGTGCCTGGCGGCGTTCGGCCTCGTCGGTGGCCGTGATCACCTCCAGCTCCCCGCTGTGTCTGGCCGCCTCCTGTTCGTGATTCTCGATGAGGCGGGCACGGCGAAGGTTCTCGTCCTCCGCTGCGGAGCAGGCTGCTTCCAGCTTGCCGAACTCGGCGAGCCGCAGTGTGGTCTGGCGTTCGAGTTCGGCGATCCGGTCGGCGGCACGGCCGGCCTCGGCCTCGCTGTCGGCCAGCCTCTCCAGGTCGTCTGCCGTCCTTTGCTGGGCTGCCCACTGGGCGAGGACGTTATCGCGTTGCGACTCGGTCTCGCCCAGGGCAAGTTCGAGTTCCTGTGTTCGGTTGGAGGCCGCGTCGGCTGCTTCCCTGGCGGCTCCGGAGGCGGCCTGAAGGCTGCTCAGTTCCTCAAGGCGTACGTCGAGGGGAAGCTCTCCGATCTCGTCCTGCCAGTGGTCCAGGGCGGCAAGGAGTCGTGCCGTTGCCGTTCGGCGTGTTTCCTGCTGCTGGATTTCCTCGGAGGTCTCCCGGATACGCGTCTCGACGATCTCTCGCTCGCGTGCGGCAGCCAGTTCATCGTGCATGGCGGGTGTGGGCTCCACCACGGTGCGCCCCGCCTGGTCGCTGGGGGCCGTGTTGGCGAAGCGGTTGCCGGTTCCGATGGCCACGGCCGCTGCCGGCAGTGGGCGGAGATCTTCCAGGAACTGGCGCGCCTTCTCCAGCGCGAACTCGTCGGTCACGATCACTCCGTCCACCAGGTCGGGGTGATCGGACACTGCCCGGGCGTGGAGGTCGGTCGGCAGGTTGTCGCGCATCCAGATCCATCCGGGATGTGCAGCGACTCCGTGCCCGAGCAAGGCGTCGCAGACCTCGCGGACGTGAGTGCGCGCGGGCAGCAGTCCGGCACTGGTGTCCAGGGCGGTCAGGTACTCCTGGTCTCTGTCCAGCTTGCGCCGTTGAGCTGTGAGGGCTCCTTCCAGGGCTGCATGGCGGCGGCTGGCGACGTCGTGCAGCGGCCCTGCCGCAACGGCGATCCAGGTCAAGGCATCATCGCCGGTCGCGTCGAGTTCTGTCTCCAGCAGCTCTGAGCTGAGGGGATCGCGCTGGATGTGCCGCGCCCTGGTCCGGAGCCTGTCGATCACAGCGCTCGCGTTGTCTGCGGCATTTCTGGCCGCGGACGCGGCGGCATCGGCAGTGGAGAGCTCTGCCCGAGCTTGGGCAGCGCTCGTCTTCGCGTCATCGACAGCTGCTTTCGCATCGTCGGCCTGCTCCCCCAGGTCCCTTTCCGCCGTACGGGAGCGGGCAGCTGCGTCCGCCGCCGTCTCTCCGGCCAGCACGTCCCGCGATTCGCGTGCCCGCTGGAGGGCGGCTTCGAATTCGGCGACGAGCGAGCTGAGGTTCGCCGTCTCGCCCTCCGCGACACCGTCGAGCTTGCGCAGGTCGCCCATGCGGGCGCGCCACTGGCTGACGTCGATCCCGCTGGCGCGCGTGGCCTCCTGCAAGTCGCGGATCTTCTTACGGGCGGCCTCTTCTGCCAGCCGCAGGCTGATCCTCAGCCGGGCTGCGGTGTCATCGGCGGCCCTCGCATAGGGCGCGATGGCCCCTTCGGCCCGGGTCAGGTCGAGCTGGGTACTGTCGAAGGCATGGCGGGCAGCCGCGAGGGCCAGGGCCAGCGGAACTTGGGTCCAGCCGTCGCGCTCCCGTTCGACTTCGAACCTCCTCGCCTCGGCATCCGTCCGCCTGGCTTCCAGGTCGGCCAGATCCAGCCGGAGGCTGTGCCATTGGACGTGTCGCAGCGCGCGGTCGGCTGCGTCCTGTGCGCCCAGTCTCGTCCGGTTCTCGACATCCGCCTCCTCGTAGGCGGTACTGCAAAGCTCGATCTCACAGGCCAGTTGCCTGTCCCTGGCCAGGAGTGTCGAAGCCAGCGCCACGAGGTTCGTCGAGGCTTGTGCTGCCTGTGCCGCCTGCGAAAGTTGTGCCGTGTGGGCGTCGTCGACCTGTTGGCACTGGCGCTGCATCTCGAGGGCGAACGCGCGCTCCTTCTGCCAAAGCTGGTACTGCGAGACTGCCCCCGCGTACCCGGCGAACATCTTGCCGACCGCGTCGTAATCGGAAGCGTCGGAAGCCTTCGTGAGGAGCCACTCCACGAAGGCAGCGGACGTGGTCGTGGTGAACGCGTTGGCGGCACCGCTCTCGGTAGCGTTCATCGCGCGCTGGACGTTGAACAGGTCGGGTTCGAGGCCGAGGCTGCTCTGGTGGGCTTCCCACTCCTTCTGGCCGGCCTCCTCCCGCAGGCCCAGTCCTTCATGGCGGGCCCTGAGGTCCCGCAGCTCGGTGCAGAAGTCGTCGAAGGAGAGCCAGGTGCCGTCATGGTGGAATGGCAGGCGATCCGCGGTGAGGGCCGCTCCGGGCTGGAAGCTGTAGAAGAGCCTGCTGAGGTTCTTGTCTGCTGCCGGCGCGAGGACCTGACCGGTGACCAGGAGCCGGCCGGTGCGCGCGTCCACCCACTCCATCACGATGTGCGACGGCTGGGCGGGCGAGACGACGAACTTGCGAAGCGCCTCGAGATCCTTGTGACGGTAAGGGATGGTCGTGCACATGATTGCGGTGAGGAGCACGCCCTTGCCACCCCCGTTCTGCAGCATCACCAGGCTCGCGGGCGAGGGCCGACGGGGAACGTGGCCGGCGTCGGGAACCAGAGCGCCGGTCGATACCGGCTCTCCGACCCCGGACAGGTCGAGGTCGACGCACTCGTACCGGGCGTCGCGAGGGCCGAAGTTCCGCAGCAGGACGCGGTTCAACTCGTACACAGTGGACTCCCGTGGGGTCAGTCGGCGAGGGTTGCGGCGGGCGTGGGACCAGGTGCGCCGGGCGTTGGAGGGGCGGCATCACCGGTTTTGTGTCCGAGGTCACTGCTCGGCAGACGGGAGATGCCCAGAGCCGCGAGTTCTTTGAGCATCTCGCCGGCTGCGAGCTCGCGGATCTGCACGCGGTACTTCACGTGCGTGACGTATGTGCCCTCGCCATCGCCTGGCACCTTGTGCATGAAGCCGTAATCGACCAAGTGCTTAAGCGCCCGCTCGACGATCTTTCGGCTGGATCCGAACGGCTCGTTGTCGCCCTTGGTCCTGCCCGTGGCGCTGCGCCGCAGGTACGCACGCCACAGGGCTTCCAGCCCCGGTTGGCCGGTCGGCGGGTCCTGATCCTCACCGGCCGCGTTGATGCGCTGCTCGATCGCCAGAGCGTGTTCGCGCACGTAGTCGTCGACGGCGCTGACGGTGACACGGCCCACGAACTCGTCGTCGTCCAGGTCCTGTGGCCGGGGGAACGCGAGAGTAGCGATGGCGAGTTGGGCGAGCAGATACAACGGCCGGTCCCCGGTATTGGGCACCAGCTCGGTGACTGACAAGGACAGTGAGCTCTCCGCGGTGGTGCCCAGGATGAGTCCTGAGCGGTGGTCGACACCCAGGACCGTGAGATCGAAGCCCTTCGCCGCCATGTGCACCATGCGGGCATAGTCAGGGTCTCGGTGGTACCGCTGGACGAGTCTCGCGTACTCGCTCGATCGTGCCGGCGCTCTGCCGCGGCCCAGGGCCATAGCGATCATGCGGGTGGCGTCCGCCACGTCATCGTTCGTCATACCTGGTCCTTCATGGGTGCAGGGGCGCCGGGACGGCGGGGCGAGGGAATAGGACGGGCTGCGGGCGGACTTCCCATGGCGTTGGCGGGGTCGGCCCGCACGCTCAGCACGAGGAAGTCAGATCCTCCGAACCGCTGGTCATCCAGCTCCACGCCGTCGTCGATCGCCACAACCGACTCCCTCCCTTCGGCCAGCCGGGAGACGGGGATGTTGCGGAAGAGCTCCTGGACACGTAGCGCGACCAGCTGATCGGTCCCCCACCGCTGGCTCGCGCCTGGCGGGTTGAGCCGTGCTTGCTGCAGGAGCGAGGACAGGCGTACTCCCGCCGCCGGCACGCCGGCGAGCATGTCTGCCACGTCCTGCTCCTGTTCTGCGGTGAACAGAGGTTCGTCGGCTGATTCGTCCCATTCATGATCGGTTTGAACCACAACCGGCTCCAAAGGCTGAATCTCGGTGACCCGGCACAGTGCGGCGAAGAAGTCGGGGAGGTAGAGCACGTGCGGGCGCTTGGAGCCGAAGGCCGCGCGGGTGAAGGCCGCCAGCGGTCCGATCGCAGTGTCTATCGGCAGCTCGAGGACCGGCCGCAGCAGCTGGTCCTCGAGGTGGACCCGTGTGTGCAGCGCGGGTACGACGAACACCTGCCGGTCCTGCTGTCGGCGGAACTCCGGGCCGAGCTCCATCAGCAAGGTGGTGAGCCCCGCGTGGCGGTCGAGGCAGTCAGCGAGCACGGCGTCCAGATCGATCAGCTGCTGGCGCTTCTGCTCGTCCTCGGTGATTGCGAGCAGCTCGCCCACCCGCTGCTGCATGGCAGTCTCGGCATCGGAGCGCGCCTTGACATGATCGAGGGCGAGTTCGACCTCCTCGTCGACCTGGTCCGCCCAGCTGATGGCGCGTACGCTGCGCTGCATGGCGGCCCTCCAGGCGGTGAGCTGCTTCGCGTAGCGCAGGCTCTGTCGGCGGGCGTGCAGTGCCGCCTGCAACGCGTCCTCGATGCGGGCCCGCTTCAGCATCGCAGTCAGTCGGGCCTCGGCCGCGATCTGCGCCGATGCGACGTCGATGTCGATCGCGTGGAGGAGGACATTGATCGCGGCCTCGGTCACCACCAGTGCGGCACGCCCAACCTCGTCGGGCACTTCCCTGAGGATCTGGAACGGGAAGTCCCTTACGGAGAAGCCTTCTTCGTCAAGGGTGCCGATGGGCTGCCGGAACGCACGGTCACGCTCCTCGACGTTGATCAGTCGCTCGGTGATCCACGTACCAACGGCCTCACGTTCTCTCTCCGTCCCTTCGGGCACCTGAAGAGCCGCGTATCGTGCGACTTCCTTGGCCACGGCATCCTGGCGAACCATCGTGCCCATGTCGCTGCTCAGGGCTACGAAGTCGACGGCCGCCAGAGCCAGTTCTGCGAGCCGGTAGCCTTGCCAGCCCCTCTCAGTCTTTGCCTTGCTGGAGTCGAGGCCGACGATCGGGCGAACCACAGCCAGTGCTTTCATACGTGCGGTCAGGCTCTCGTAGGCCGCGGTCGGTTCCTCGAAGAACACTGGCAGGGCCCCTTCCGTAGATGGCCGACACGAGGGCCAAGCTAGAGGGAGGGTCTGACAATACGTCATATTCGAACTGTCAAACGATTATTCTCGGAAGCTGAATCCTCCCGCCGACCGACACCCGAACCAGTTGTCCCGTCACAGTCAAAAGTGTCCGTGGATCTTGTCCTGAGCTGCAGGCTTGCCACGTCGGTTGAGAACCGTACGTTCGCGCGACCTCAAACGCACTGGCCGTAACGGTCAGCTCGCTGGCAACCTCGCGCCGATTGCGCCCCTCGATGCACCGCAGCAGCCCGCATCACCGCCCCGGCCTGCCATCGCTGCGGCAAGGTCCAGCGCCAGCCAGCACCTCAGGCAGCCACCGTTTGGGGAACTCCTCAAGCGGCTGGGCATCTACTCCCCTCCGGGCCGGACGTCCGTCCCGATGGGGCTCTCCACCCAGCTGCTGGCAACATTTCTGACGGAACTCCTGGGACCAGCCCGGAGACGGGCACGGCCTGGACCCAGTCGGGAGGTAAGTGGGCCCGATACGCCGCGGAACTCCGCGACCGCCCCAATCCCAAGGCTTCGCCGGACAGCGGGCGCTGGCAAAACTCCGAGCGGTGACGGTCCAGCAGTCTTATCGTCTCAGCTATGAATGCAGAGCAGTTGAAGCGTTCATCCCAGCGGTGGATGGATGCCGCCCTTGCGGCCTTCGTCGAGGGCCCGGATAGTTACGACTTCGCCGTTCACCATGCGGGCGTCGCGACAGAGCACCTGCTCAAGGCATACCTTGTTGGGCTGCATCCGGCCCTGATCGTCGACGGCCGACACTTCGACTCGTTGCTGCATGCCACGGGCTTGGGCGCCCACGCGGCTCCGCTGACCAAGGTCAGGACCATCGGACTCGCTGAAGCCCATGAGCGTGTGCTCAGGCTCCTTCCCCGGAAGATCCCGATCGACAGGAAGGCCCTGGAGCCTCTGGCGGACGCCCGAAACGGGGTCGCCCACAGCGCGATCCACGACTCGACACAAGCCGAAGCCGTCTTCACGATCTGCCTGCGCCTGGTCGACCCGGTTCTCGAGGAACTGAAAATCGCACCCACTGGCTACTGGGGTCCCTACCTCGTCCTGCATGACAAGCTGGTTGACGAGCAGGTGCGGCAGGAACGTGTCGCGGCGGAAGCGCTGCTGGTCAAGGCCCGCGCAGTGTTCGAACAGCGCTTCGGGCACATGTCACGCAAGGAGCGTGATGTGGTTCTGGCCGCAATCACCCGTCAGCCGATGCTCACCGCGGTCCGGGAGGAACCGAGAGAGTGCCCGGCCTGCGGTTCTCAGGGATGGGCAGCTGGCGGGGTGGGAATCGTCCGCAGTCTCGGCGACGTCGGCGATGCCCCGCAGGAGCTTTACTTCGAACCCTACGGGTTCCACTGCGCGGCGTGTGACCTCGAAGTGGGCAGCAGCCTTCTCGGGCACTTGGGCGACCTGGACCAGATCATCTTCTTGGATGACGACGCATACGACCACGTCGGGGCTGAAGCGCCCGTGGACGAAACCACCTACCGAGACCGATGACGACTTGGTCGGCACCAGCCCGGAGGCCGTCGTCCGCGATCACGAAGCCAAGCTGACGCTGCCCCAGATGGCCCCTGTCATCTGGGGCAGCACCCCCAGCACCCTGACCGGCCTACTCGGTCAGGTCCAGCCCGAGATCGACCGCCAGCCTCTTCGCGGCGTCCAGGTCATCCGCCGCTGCATTCCCACGCAGGGCAAGGGAGATCGTCACATCCGCCTTGTCCAGCGTCGGGATCATCACACCGACGCCGACGAAGGGGGTGGTGTCCGAAAGCAGATCGGCCAGACGACGCGCTCAGGTCCCCGGTGACCTCATCCACGACAGCCCCGTGCGAGCCGCATCGACGAGGAGGATGGTCGGCCTGGCCTCGGCCTCGATGTCTTGAAGATGCCCTTCGACGACGAGGATGAACCGGCCGGCCCGGTCTATCGGATGCACCACCTCGACGCAATGGACCCGACCGACTTCGAGAAGGCGTGCGCCGCCACACTCGCCCGAGACGGCTTCACCAACTTCCAGCACTCCGGGCGCTCCGGCGGCCTCGGGGCGGACGTCATCGCCTACGACGACCACAACCGCAAGGTGGTCGTGCAGTGCAAGCACTACAGGAGGCCGGTCGGCACCAGGGACATCCAGATGTTCAACGGCACCGCCCGGCCCGAGCACAGCGCCGACGTGCCAGTCATGATCGGGCTCAACGGGTTCACAGCAGGCGTCCGGGAGTTCGCTGCTCGCCACGATCTGGCGCTGGTCGGCCGACGGACCCTAAAACGGTGGGCCCACGGCGCCTCCTCTACATCGCGATGAACGCGGAGCTGGACGAGGGCCGCGCAGTTGCCCGAGCCTGCGGTCTCCACGGCCGCCGGTCGATCAGCGCCCATGAGGCGGGCCCGCAGTGTCAGTCCCCATCCCAGCTACCCCCAGGCGCGGCCGAAGGCCGCCGTAGCGCATTCCCGTTCCACCGGCCGCTCGGTAGGCGTGAGAGACACCCCAAGGATCCGGCAGGCCGAATGACTGCTGCGCGCCAGAAATCCGATGCTCCGCACGCAGGCTCTCGGGGGATCACCGAACTACAGCACTCATTGTTCGACGCTCATGAAATTGTGCCGTCGCGCCGCAAGAAGAAGCCGCCGAATTCGCCAACCCGCCCCTTTGTTCGCTTTCCAAAGGGATCGCCGCAGCTCACAGGCACAGGTGGTCGCGCAGTTCGCTTCGTCCGCGCCATGATCCGCTCCCTGCCGCGCCAGGGCGCCACGGCGTGATGCTTGCGGCAGTCCGATCACACAAGGAGCGAATCCCATGAGCCTGACCGATCCCCAGCGCGGACGCGTCTACCGGCGCTGCGGCTGCCGCGACGCCGCCGGACGCCAGTACGGCGCCCGCTGCCCGATACTGAACACCTATTCCGACCACGGCCGTTGGGCCTACGCCGTCGACCTGCCCAGCACCTCCGGCAAGCGCGAGACCCGCCGCCGCAGCGGCTTCCCCGACGAGAACGCGGCCCTGACCGCCCTGCAGCGATTCCTGGCGGCAGAGCGCACCGGCATCGCACTGGACGAGACCCTGACCGTCGCCGAGTACCTGACCGAGTGGCTGCTCTCCAAGCAGGACGTCCTCAAGGCCACCACCTACGCCGGCTATCACCGCCACGTCCACCACGACCTCATACCCGCCTTCGGTCCCCTGCCCCTGAACGCCCTGCGCGATCGGCACGTCACCACCTGGTCCCGCAAACAGCTGGCCGCCGGCCGCGGACGCCCCACCGTCCACCGCTGCTGCACCATCCTCTCCAGCGCCATGAACGCCGCCGTCGGCGCCGACCTGCTGGCCCGCAATCCCGCCCGCAACGCCGCGCTCAAGCGTCCCGCCGCACCCGAGCGCCGGTGCTGGACACCGCAGCAGGCATCCGCCTTCCTCCGCCACAACACCGAGACCTACAACGACGTCTACGCCGACATCTTCGAGGTCATCCTCGGCACCGGAATGCGCCGCGGCGAGGTCCTCGGTCTGCACTGGCCCGAAGTCCACTTTCGCCAGCGCGTCCTGTTCGTACGCTGGACCCTCGCATCGATCAACAACGCCCGCCTGCACCTGCAAGCGCCCAAGACCCGCGCCAGCCGCAACTGGGTCAGCCTCTCCCCCCGCGTCACGGCCGCACTGCGCCGCCAGGCCACCCGCCATCGCGGCATGCATCCCGACCAGCCCCGCCCGAACGGCATGGTCTTCACCCGCCCGGATGGCAAACCCGTCAACCCCGAACGCCTCCTGCACACCCTGCGCCAACGCTCAGCCGAGATCGGCCTGCCCAAGATCGGCCTTCACGACCTGCGCCACACTGCCGCCACCATCATGATCAGTTCCCAGGTGCCGCTCGCCGTCGTCTCCAAGACCCTGCGGCACTCCACCCTGGCCACCACCGTCAACATCTACGGCCACCTGCTCCCCCAGGCCGCCCGCGAGGCCATCAATGCACTCGCCGACGCGCTCGACCGGGCAGACCTCCCACGCGAGATCAACTGATACTACGTCAGCAGTCGTGATCACGCTGGACTCACCCCGGCCACAAACCGCCAGGTCAAAGAGTCGGACGCGACCACCCTGCGACCACACGACCCTCGGAAACGACTGAGAGCGGGTACTTGGCTTCCCAAGTACCCGCTCTCACAACCGACTTCACAGTCGGGACGACAGGATTTGAACCTGCGACCCCTTGACCCCCAGTCAAGGGGTTCAACTATTGTCGGCAGCCGAGGCCTCGTGGCCTCGGCTTCGTTGTTGCTCAACCATCCTGAGGTGCAAGTGAGTTGGGACTTCTCAACGGAATCGCCGACGCAGCGAGCTGACAGTTGCTCAGTGTTTACTTCGTGCAGAAGTGTCCGTTTCGGACCATGGGCGCCCATAGGCGCTCATCGGGTGTGGTCCCAAAGTGGTCCCCAGGCCGAGCGCCCCGCCACAGCTACTGCGTGTGATCGAAACCTGTCGGCCCTTCAGCAAGCGGCGTCGTACCTGCCCGACCGCCCCTGCGTCGATGCCGTCAGCCGACCCGCGGGTCCCGGTCCTGCGGACGGATCATGGTCGCTTACCCACCGGTTGCGGACAGTGATCTTCCGGGCGGTGTGTCGTCTTGAGCGTGTCGTCGCCCTGTGGTTCTGACGTGCTTCGCGCACCGCCCCGCACGCTCTGCCGCCACGCCCGACGAGGCGGCGAACCTTGGTCTCGGGATCATCCGGTCCGAGAGAATGGGGAAGCTCATGGGACAGCGTGCACGGCGTGGTCGGGTCTACCGGCGGTGTGGTTGTACGGGCGGGCACGGGAAGCAGTTGGGTCCGTGGTGTGTGCGGCTGCTGGAGGAGGCGGGTCACGGGTCGTGGACGTACTGCGTCGACCTCACTCCGGAGGAGGGCAGGCGTCGTACGCGTCGGCGGGGCGGGTTCGCCAGCCGCGCTGAGGCGGCCCGGGAGATGAGGGCGGTGCTCGACGGTGAGCTGCGCGGGGTATACGAGAACCGCCGTACCACCGTCGCGAGCTACCTGCGCGAATGGCTCGCCACGAGAAAGCCGCACCTCGCACCGAACACCTACGCCGGCTACGCCGCGTGCGTCGAGCGCGACCTCGTCCCCGCCTTCGGCCACCTCCGGCTCCTCGACCTGCGCCCGGAACACATCGACGACTGGGTCACCACCCAGCTGGAGGCCCAGCGCGGGCGCGTCACCGTCTACCGGGCCGCGTCCACCCTGCGCAACGCACTCAACGCCGCCGTCCGCTCGTGGCGCCTGCGCTACAACCCGGCCAAGCACTCCGTGCCGCCCAAGCCCCGCGCCGCCGAGCGCACCTGCTGGACCCCCGAGCAGGCAGCCACCTTCCTGCAGCACAGTGCGGAGCAGTACGCGGACCAGCTGACCGACCTGTTCGAGGTCATGCTCGGCACCGGCATGCGCCGCGGCGAGGTCCTCGCCCTGCACTGGTCCGACGTCCACCTCATGGACCGCAAGCTGTTCGTCCGCTGGACCCTCGCCGCGATCGACAACGGGAAGATCCACCTCCGCGAGCCCAAGACCGAGGCCGGCCGCGCCTGGATCAGCCTCTCCCACAGGGTCATGACCGCCCTCCACCACCAGGCCGCCATCCAGATGGCCGGCGACCCGGAGGGCCGGCTCGAAGGCCTGGTCTTCGGCCGCCCGGGCGGAACCCCGCTACGGCCCCAGTGGGTCCTCGACCAGCTCCGCAAGCGCACCGCCGAGCTCGACCTGCCCAGGATCGGCCTGCACGACCTTCGCCACACCGCGGCCAGCATCATGATCGCCGAGAACATCCCCGTCGCCGTCATCTCCAAGACCCTGCGGCACTCCACCATCGCCACCACGATCAACCTCTACGGCCACCTCCTCAAGGACTCCGCCGACCAGGCCGTGCTCGCCCTGGCCCAGGCCCTCGACCGGGCCGCCGCCGGACGGAGTCCGGTCCCCGGGCCTGGTGAGGTCCTCCGGCGGGCGGCGTAGCCGCGCGTCGGAGGGCTTCCGTACTGCGGCTTGGGCGGGGTGAGGCGTCTCTGGCTGTGCGGCCGGTCAGGGACGCCCGAGCGTGGCGTCGGCAGCTGGGGCCTCGTGCTCCTCGGAGTCCGGGCGGAGCATGTCGAGGAGGTCGTGAGCTGCCCAGTCCGGGAGGGTTGCGGGGGCGGCGCGCGGCCTGAGCTGACCCTTTCTGCAGGGTGCGCAGTCGCGAGCGCCGGTCGTAGGCGCGGGCGGGCTCGCTTCTACGCCTGCCCCTCACCCGCTGACGAAGCGCACCCGGTCGGCAACCTCTGGCCGCAGTCTGTCCGGCGCCGCTAGTCGACGTCGGCGGCGCACCGAAGCATCCGGACAGGGCCGCGCCGAGCGGGGCGGCGGCGACGGAGGCCAGGCTCATCGGCAGGGTGCGCACGCCGACTGCCTCGGGGCGGGCGGTGAGCAGGCTGCGGGCCGCGACCTCGGACAGCATCCCGACGAACCGAGGACCATGCCCAGCTTGAGGCCTTGCCGTCCTGAGAAGTCCTACTGCGTCCACCAGCACCCAAATCGGCTGTTCCCAAAACAGCGTCAAGGCCCAGCATCGGATTCGGCCACACGGAGTAACAGCCCTCTGCCGGCCCGGCTCGATGCTTCGACCCCACGATTCGGGTGGATGCTTCGCCATCTGGCTCTTGGTGCCTGCCTGCGTGGGCACCTTCGCTCATCATGACGCTTCTGTCGGTGAAGGTTCATCGTCCGATTCGATCAGGGCCAGAAGGCTCTGCGTCGCCCAGTCGGGAAGGGCCAGTGCGGTGGTCCGGGGCAAACGGGCCTTTTGCTGGAGGAGCCGTTTGTGGAAGATGGCACGTGTCAGCCAAGCGAAGGTGTCATCGTCTAACAGGTCGGGGTGGCCGCCGGCGGCGTCAGCGAATTGTTCCGGGTCTGTGAAGACCTCGAGGACCGAGGCGGGGAGGGTGTCGGCATCCGCGGCACGGGCGATAGCGCTGCGGGTCACGGTTTCGAACCAGCCTGAGCCCCACCACTCGCCAACGGACTCGGTGTGGGAACCATGCATGGAGAGCAGGCGCATGGTGGCCTCCGCGCCGAGATCCTCGTCGACCTGTTGCCAAAGGTCGATCTCACGGTGGATGGATGCAAGGATCGGCCCCCAGCCTTCTTCGAAGGTGTCCCGCAGGGCCTGGCCGTCCGCGAGTCGGCGGGCGGGGGCTGTGAGGGCGAGACGCACAGCGTGCCAGTCGATGGCCTCGAGGTGGACGTGGGGCAGGACGGCCCGGGTGGCGGCGATGTTGGCCCGGGCCATCGCGATGTCGTCGATCTTGAAGTGCCAGTCCTCGACGTCGCTCTCGCGCCGCCAGCACCATTCGGCGATCCCTCGCGCTGCCGCTGACGGCACCGAGTCGGGGGAGATCACCGGGTAGGCACGCAGCCCGCTTCCGATGCGCCAGTAGAAGTCCTCGCCGAACGCCCTGAGTACCTGCAGGCTGTCGTGCTCGCGGCGGTGCCGACGGATCGCGGGGCTGATGTGCTCTTTCCAGAACAGGGTGCTCAGGGTCCCGCGGAGCGATGTCTCGTCGCCGGGCAGATAGATGCGCGTCACGTCGAGCAGCCCGGCGGCGGCGAAAGCCCGGCGTGCGGCCTCCGCCCTGTCCACCTGGGTGGATTGCGGGCTCAGGTCGATGATGAGCGGCTCGTCGAGCGCGAACAGCGGAGGAAGGTACCCGTCCCAGTCCCAGCCGTCGGTGGGGTCGTCGATGACGAGGCGGCCGGTGGCCGGAGACCAGCTGATGAAGAGGTGGAAGTTGGAGCGGCTCAGCTCGACCGTTGCCGCCGCGTCGGCGCCAGAATCGTCCTCGTCCTCTTCGTCCTCGTACCACTGATCTGCCTGGGTCCAACCAGCCTGCCGCAGGGGGGCCATGAGCCGCTCGAGCAGCTGCGGCCCGAGGGCGTGCGGTGACAGGGGGCTGTCCGGCGTGCTGTCCATGGGAGACCTCGTCAGGCGGGTCGAGGGAAGGTTCAGGGCTGGCCGGCTTGGGCGGATCGGGCCCGGAACAGCAGCTTGCGGACGATCTGGTGCCACTGGCGGGAGTCCTCGCTGTAGGAGCGGTCGTCAGCGTCGGTCAGCTGCCGCGGTACGCGGTGAGCGGTTCGCCGTGGACGGCCTCGGAGGTGAAGCCGTCCGGGCCGACCGGGCGGTCGCCGAGTACGGTCACCCGGTAGAGGGTGCGGCGGTGGTCGGTGCGGTCCAGGTCGGCGGGTTGCAGGTGGGCGACGGCGCGGTTGTCCCAGATGGCGACGTCGCCGGGGGCCCACTGCCAGCGCACGCTGTACTCTGGGCGGCCGATGTGCCCGTGGAAGAGCTCCAGCAGGTGGCGGCTCTCCCAGGGCAGCAGCCCGCGCAGGTGGGTGACGGACGCGGGTGGTGCGAACAGGGCGCGTTCGCCGGTCTCGGGGTGGACGCGCACCACCGGGTGGACGGAGAGCAGGGTGTCCTCGGTGAGCCGGCGCAGGACTTCGACGTCCTCCTTGTCGGACAGCAGCAGGCGGTTCGCGGCGTAGAGGGTGTGTTCGGCGCGCAGTCCGTCGGCGAGCACGCGCAGCGGTTCGGAGAGGCCCTGGTAGGCGGCGACCAGGTTGGTCCACTGGGTGTCGCCGCCGTACGGGGGGACGGTCTCGGCCCGTAGGACCGAGATGGCGGGCGGGTTGACGGCGGCGGCCAGGTCGACGTGCCAGCCGGAGTACGGCTCCAGGGCCTTGGGCCTCAGTCGCTCCTCGAACCGCTGGCCGTGCCGGGTGTCCTCCACGTCCGGATCGACGGTGAGGACCTCGGGGTACCCGTCCGGGTGGACGCCGTGCTTGCGGCCGGGACGCCGGGTCAGCTCGCCGAGGCGCCGCCCGAAGGCGATGTGCTCGGGGTGGCCGAGCCGCTGGCCGCGCAGGAAGACCACCTTGTGGCGCAGCAGGGCGGCGCGGACGGCGTCGATCGTCGGGTCGGGCAGGGCTTCGGCGAGGTCGACCCCGTCGATCATGGCGCCGATGTGGCCCGCGAGCTGTCGGACGTCGATCCCCGCGCCCGTTGCTTCCGTCATGAGGTCCTTTCCCTCCGGTCGGTCGGCCTGGCCGGTCAGGCCCACTGCAGGACGGTCCGCTCGTCGAGCAGGCCGGTCGACCAGAGCGCCACGGTGCGGCGCACGTCCGGTCGTCCGCTGGGCGCGACGGCGTGGACGTTGCCGCCGTCGAACACGTAGACGTCTCCGGGGCGGATCTCCAGGGTGATCCGTTCCACCCCTTCCAGGGCCTCCAGCGGGTAGCCGTAGCTCCCGGGCGGCAGCCCCAGGGCCCTGCGGTCCTCGGGGCCGGGCGCGGCGTTCCAGTAGACGAGCTCGCCGCCCGGGCCGTTCTCCAGGCAGGTGAGGGCGTTGCAGACTGGTCGGACCCGGATGACTTCGAAGCCGGCCAGGTGCGGCTTCATCCAGCCGTACGGGGCGTCGTCGTGCGGCAGCAGGCCGAAGGTCTCGCTGTTGGCACGCGACCGCAGCTTGAAGACGGCGGCCTGTCGGCCCTCGTGTTCCGCCGGCCGCAGCTCGACGCCGAGCCCGGCCAGGTGCGCGCGGCAGTCCTCCAGCAGATCGGGCAGGGTCGGGCCCGGCCCCTCCCAGATCGCGTCGAGGCCGGGGCGGGCGCGTTCGGACGCGTCCAGGTAGGCGTCGAGGCTCCCGGAGGAGACGAGGATCGGGCCGGCGACGCGGTCGGTGCTGCGGACGGCCTGCGGGGGACTGACGGTCAGGGGACTGGCCCAGAAACGGCGGCAGGTGCGCTCGCAGACGTCGGGTGCCAGCGCGCCGCGGAAGATGGTGCCGGCGACGCGGCCGGACAGGACGTCCCACCAGGCGTCCCAGTCCACGCCGTCCCGTTCCAGGAAGCGGAAGTACGCGACCCCGACGCCGGCGTCCCGCCAGCGTCGGGGTCGCGCCCGGGTCGGCCATGGCCGCGATTCTCCCTCGTTCGGGGTCGGGGGGTGTCAGTAGGCGATGCTGAGCACGGTCTGCGGCGATCCGTGCACCTTGTGGGCACGCTCCTGCATGACCATCACTCCGGCCAGGCCCTCCGGGGTGTAGAACCCGCTGAGCTTGGTGTAGGCGTCGAAGCCCACCTGCTCGCCGTCCCGGGTGACGCCCGTGGCCGGTTCCGGCAGCAGGCGGGCGTCCTGCGCGACCCAGAGGTGACCGGCCGCCGTGTCGACCAGGGCCCGGTCGAAGAGGGCACGCAGCGCCGCGCCGGAGAAGCTGCCCGTGTGGTAGACGGCGCGGCTGCCCCAGTTCAGGGTGGGGTGATGGCTGCCGAACTTGAGGTAGTAGCGGCGCTTGCCCTGTCCGAGCGCGCAGTACTCGTCCAGGCCGATCCAGCTGCCGTCGGGCAGGTGGAAGCCGTCGGGGGTGACGATCTCGGTGTGCGGGAAGAGCCCGCGCACCCGGTCCGGGTAGTACTGCCGGGTCTTCTCCCAGAACGGCCAGGCCATGGTCACCTTGGCGTCGTAGAGCGGGGTCGGCGGGTGGTCGAAGAAGAGTTCGCCGCGCTCGCAGGCCTCCATCCACTGGTCGAAGAAGCCGTTGTAGCGCAGGTCGTAGAACTCGTGGGCGCGCACGAGCCCGCAGTCCTTCCAGTGCACCCGGTCGAAGCCGAAGTGCCGGATGCCCCGCTCGCGCAGTCGCTGCACGGTGTACTGGACGCCGTGCGGCCGGGAGGCGTTGCCGGTGAGGTGGTGGACGACGAGGTCGTCGCCGAAGCGGGCCCGGAGCGAGTCGGCGAGGCTGTCGATCGGCGCCCCGAGGTGTCGTGAGGGGCCGCCGAAGTCGTCCGGGAAGGCCTGGTAGAGCGCGTGCACCTGGTCGGCGATCTCCCAGCCGGACGCCGGGCACTGCACCTCGGCGATCTGGCCGGGGGCCGGCTCGTCGGTGCGGAAGTACCGGGGCAGTTCCAGGTGCCGTTCAGTCAGGTTCTTGTGGTAGGTGTGGTCGCGTTCCGGGGGCTGGCGGGCGAGCAGGGTGTCCGCGACGGCCGGGTCGATCTCGCCGCGCACGCTGGCCAGGAAGACGTCCCGGGTGATCCGCAGGTACTCGCGGATCAGGGCGTTGCGATCGATGAAACCCTCGAAGGTCCCGGTGTCCATCGGGTAGGGGCGGGTGGAGATCAGGTTGGTGAAGCCGACACTCGTCCGGGTCCTTCGTTCGATGTCGTCGTCGATGAAGCGGTACCAGCGGTTCGCGTTCTGCTCCGCCATGCGGGCTCCCTAGCGGTGGACGGCTGGGTCACTCGGTCGGTTCGGCGGCCAGGGTGGCGAGGTCGAACCCGTAGAGCCGGGCGCAGTTCTCGGAGGTCACCTGTTGCCGCGCCTGCGGGCCGGCGTCCCGCAGCCCGAGGTCCAGGACCTGCCGGGAGTTCGGCCAACTTCCCTCGTAGTGCGGGTAGTCACTGCCCCAGAGGAAGTTCCCCGAGCCGAGCAGCCGCATGGTGAGCACGCCCACCTCGTCCTCGGTGAAGGTGGCGTGCACCTGGCGGCGGAAGTAGGCGCTGGGCGCCATGGTGAGGTCGGTGCGCAGGGCCGGGCCGAGCTTGTCGTAGATGCGATCGGCGTGCAGCAAATGGTAGGCGATCCAGCCGATGTCGTTCTCGGCCAGGACGACCTGGAGGTCCGGGAAGCGCTGGAGGACCCCGGAGAAGATCAGGTCGGTGAGGGTGTGCTGGAGTTCCTCCGGGTAGCCCATGTTGCGCCGGATGCGGCCGAGCGGGCTGTCGTAGTCGAAGAGCTTCGGGCTGTCCCGGTAGCCGGTGAGGCAGTGCATCGACACCGGCATGCCCAGGGCCTGGGCCTCCCGCCAGAACGGGTCGTTGATCTCCCCGCCGAAGTCCCGCTCGGTGGGGGTGGAGGCCCAGATCGCGGCGCCCCGCAGGCCCAGCTCGCGGCAACGGCGCAGCTCCCGTACGGCCTCCTCGGTGTCCCACAGTGAGATCAGCCCGAGGCCGACCAGTCGCTCCGGGGTGTGGCGCACGTACTCGGCGAGCCAGTCGTTGTAGGCGCGGAAGCAGGCACGCTGGAACTCTCCGTCGGAGAGCCAGAACAGGTGCAGGCCGAGGCTGGGGTAGAGCACCTCGCCGGCCACTCCGTCCAGGGCCATGTCCTTCAGCCGCGCGGCCGGATCGCTGCCGCCCGGCCGGGCCGCCTCGACCACCGTCTCGGCGTCGGTGACGAACCCCTCGGCGGTGGCGTCGGTGGCGTAGAGGCTGTTGACGAGGGCGGGGGGCAGGTCGTCGCAGGTGAAGTACCAGCCGCGCCGCTCGGCGTCCCAGGAGACCCGGGGCGCGCGGTCGCGGTACTTGCGTTCCAGTCCTTCGGTCCACAGGCGCACGGGTTCGACGACGTGCGAGTCGGCCGAGAGCACGGGAAAGGTCAAGGATTCACTCCTCACGGGAGGGAGGGGGCCGTCGCGGCGGGTCCGGTCGGTACGGTGCGGTGCGGTGCGGGCGACGGCGAGGCGGTGGCACGCGGAAGCTCGTGGGTCCGCCGCAGGGCCGGAGCGGCAGGAGCGTGGAATCCATTGTTGTCCGGTGCATGCTCCGGTCAAGGGGTTGCACCGCAGAGAGTGAGGATCCGGACACCTTGCGCTGATCCGTATGGTGGTGAAGAGGACTGACGATGTGTCACCATCCCCAGCATGGCAGACCCCATCCCAGTGGTACCGGGGCGACACGGCGTGGACCTGCTGCTGCTGAGCGCCTCGAACTACCCGGCACTGCCCATCTATCCCTACGCGTTCGTCCAGGTTTCGGCGATCGCCGAACGGCACGGCCTGACCACCGCCCGGTTCGACCTGCTGCGCACCCCCAAGCCCGAGTGGCGCTCGGTGCTGGCCGCGGTGCTGGAGCGTACCGACCCCCGCCTCATCGGCATCCACCTGCGGCAACTGGACTCGATCTTCATCTGGAACTACGCCGACGCCGACCTCCCCGGCGCCCCACCGGTACGCCGCAACAGCTACTGGCCGATGCACGAGACCGAGGAACTCATCGGCATCCTGCGGGACCTGACCGACACCCCGGTCATGCTCGGCGGCTTCGGCTTCACCACCAGGCCGCACGCCCTGCTGGAGCGGCTGCGGCCGGACTACGGGGTGGTCGGCGAACCGGACGAGATCATGGGCCGCCTGGACGACATCCTGGCCGGGCACGACCTGCGCGGCATCGCCAACCTGGCCCACCGCCACGGCGACCGCTACACCGTCAACGAGCGGGTCTTCCTGCCCCCCACGGACCACCCCGAGTACACCGAGGAGATCCTGCGCGACCTCCTGGACTTCTACGGCCCCGAACGCGTCCTCGGCCCCGAGCCCGAGGTCCACGTGCCGGTGGAGGTGCAGCGCGGCTGCCCGTACCGCTGCTACTTCTGCACCGAGCCGATGGTCAAGGGCCGGCGGCACCGGGTGCGGGACCTGGACGCCGTGCTCACCGACATCCGCTTCCTGGCCGATCGCGGTGTCACCCGGATCTGGATGGTCTGCTCCGAGGTCAACATCGGCCGCAACGACCTGCTGTTCGAGCTGGCGGCGCGCATGCGCCGGCTCAACCGCGACCGGCCCCGGCCGGTGCAGTGGACCTGCTACCTGCTGCCCAACCCGGCGCTCGAACGCGCCGAGATCCGGATGCTGCTGGAATCGCACTTCGAACCCAGCTGGAACCAGTTCGGCTCGTACGACGACGCGAACCTCAAACGTACCCGCGTGCCGTACCGGGCCCGCCACGCCGTGCAGGCACAGGTCGACTGGCTGGAGGAGGAGGAGGCGTTCCGCCTGGCACGCGGCCTGCCGGTGCCGCCGCGGAGGCTGGACATGTTCCTCGGGAACTCCTACGCCACCCCCGAGACCGTCTCGACCACGCTGCGCGCGGTCAGCGACCTGCGACTGGCCGAGCGCTTCGAGGACTCCCTGATCACCCGTGCCACCCGGGTCTTCGACCTCGGCGATGGGATCACCGGAGAACCGGGCGACGCGGCCTACTCGGTCGGCCCCCGGGGCCGGCTGGAAACCGTGGACCTGCTGTATCCGACCTTCAGCTACCCGCCCGCCCTGGTCGCGGCGCTCGGCGGCGCCCGGGCGGTGGACGAGTTCTTCGCCCACGTCGAGGCGACCTACCTCTCCCGCGCCCACCGTGCCCGCCTCGACTGGCAGGGGTTCCTCGCCCGGAACGCCGGGGCGGGTGAACTGGCAGCCTGGTGCGGCCGCCTGGGGAGCGGCGGTGAGGGCGACAGCGCGGAGCTGCGCACCGTCCGGGCGGCCCTCGCGTCGGACGGCGGCGTGGCTCTCGTCGGGCGGTTGCTGGATCCGGCGGACGGGTCGGAGTCCGAGGGCCCGCTCGCCCGGACCCTGGTGGAGCTGGCGGTGGGGACCGAACTGCCCGCTGTCCGTTCGGCGTTCGCGGGGATCGGCCTGCCCCGGTACTGGGACGACCGGACCGGGCGCACCGCCTACGAGGTGTGCGCGGAGCTGGCCGCCCGGTTCGGCTCCGTCGAGGAGGTCCTCGCGGCGGTGCGTACGGCGGTGGAACCCGGCGACCCGTCGGTGCCGCTGCTGGCCGTGCGGTACTGCCTGTACGACAACAACGTCGTGCTGCGCCCGGACTACTCCCGGGTGCTGTTCGCCTCCTGAACGGGTGCGGGGCGGCCCTGCCGCCCCGCACCCGGACTCAGCTCCCGGGAACCGACAGGTACCGGCCCGGACCGCCCTCGCGCACGGTGTCCAGCGTGACGCAGTGGAACGACCCGCCGAAGCTGTAGACGTGCCGGAAGTCCACCTCGACGCAGCGGAACCCCCAGGCCGTCAACGCCTCAATGAGTGGCCGCTCCTGGCGTTCCACCACCACGGTCTCCGGATCCAGGGACAGCACGTTCATGCTCACCCACGGGCTGCAGAAGTACATCGGCCAGTCCGCGGGCAGGGCCGGCGGAGGGGCGGGCAGGATCTCCCAGCCGTCGAACAGCTCGGAGTGCACGTACCGCCCGGGGTGGACCAGTAGCTTGCCGGGGGCGAGCGCGGCGATGGTGGCGTCGATGTGCATGGCGTGGGCGTCGTCGGTCTCCACGGTGTGGACGGCGAACTCCGGGCCGAGCGCGCTGCGCATCCAGTCGATGCCGAACTCGTTGGTGACGTGGCTGCGTTGCACGATCAGGTCCCGGCCGAAGCGCAGGAAGTCGGCGGCGTCGAAGACCGGCTCGAACTCGGTCACGGCCCAGCGCCCCGGGTCGTGCGCGCCGCGGTACAGCTCGTCGGTCAGCTGCGGGCGCGGCGCCGGCAGCCACCGGGCACCGCGACGGAAGTACGACTTGATCAGCGGGCGGAAGGCGTCGGCCTCGTGGTACCGGCAGCGCCAGGCCATCGGCGCCTCGACGATCGCGTCGCCCACCACGATCAGCGAGTCCCTGGGCATCGCCGCGTAGAGCCCGCCGTCCGACTCCCACTCCGGAGTGCGGAAGGGGCGGTGGTGCCGGGCGGCGTCCGGCCGCCGCACCCGGATGCCCTCGGCCGTCAACACCTCGGCCAGGTTGTCGAGTTCGGCCTCCGCGGCCTTGAGGTGGCGCTCCGGCAGCGGCGAGCCGCCGTGCTCCCGGAAGACCGGCCAGGCGGACTCCGGCATGGTGTGTTCCAGCGAATCGTGCCAGGTGGGGAACACCGCGCCCAGCAGGCTCCCCACCACCACCTCCCGCAGGGGGTCCCACTCGGTGTACGAGTTGACCGCCGGTCCCGCCGCGCCGCTCCGGTCCCCGAACGGCCGTGATTCGTCGCTCGTCATGTTCCCCGTTCCTCAGCCCGACCGGGGTTCGGCGCCCCCGGTACGTCGTTGCCGCGGCCGGCCCCCCGCCACGGTTCGCCTGTCGGCCGGCTGGCCAGCCCGCCCGCCGTCTCCCCACCGTCGATCACGAAGGACTGCCCGGTCACGAACGCCGCCTCCGGGGACGCCAGGTAGGCCACCAGGGCGGCGATCTCCTCCGGCAGGCCGAGCCTTCCCAGCGGCAACAGGCCTTCCTGGTCGGCGAGCTGCTCATCGGTGTACTCGGCCCGCTGCATCGGGGTGAGGACGTAGCCCGGACAGACGGCGTTCACCCGGATGCGTGGGGCCAGCTCCAGGGCCATCGTCCGGGTCAGCTCGATCAGCCCGGCCTTGCTGACGTTGTACGCGGCGTAGTCGGGCATGCCGACCAGTCCGCTGACCGAGGCGGTGTTGACGATCGTCCCGCCCCCGCCGGCAACCATCCGACGGGCCGTCTCGCGGGCCACCAGGAAGGCCCCGGTGAGGTTCACCCGCAGCGTCCGCTCCCAGTCCTCCAGCGAGGTGTCGAGGAACGGGCTCCGGATGCTGATGCCGGCGTTGTTGCACACCACGTCCACGCCGCCCCAGGCGTCGTCGGCCTCGGCGAGCGCCTCGCACAGCTCGGCCTCGTCCCCGACGTCGGCGGCCAGCAGCAGTTCGACCCGGGGCGAGTCCTTCGCGAAGGATTCCAGCGCCTCGCGGTCGCGGTCCAGGACGGCCACGCGGTGGCCGTCCGCCAGGAACCGGCGGGCGATGGCCGCACCGATCCCCGAGGCGCCGCCGGTGACCAGGACGCGCCGCCGCGGCGGACTGTCCGAACTCACTGACTCTGTAGGCATGTCGGCCATGCGATCCCTTCTACTGGGCGCCGGAGCTCGGGTCGTTGCCGCGGGAGAAGTCGCCGGTGCGCAGCGCGTCGTAGAGACGCCGACCGGTGGACGCGGGGCTGAAGAAGAACCGCGTCGATTCCTGGCGCCGCAGCAGCCCGTGGACCACGAAGTCGCGGGCGGTGGCGCCCCAGTACGCGGGCCCGAGCAACCCGAGCAGGCGCAGATAGTCCGGCAGTCCCAGCGGCTCGCCGAACCAGTGGTTGACCGAGACGGACGGCGTGTGGGCCCGGATGTCGTGCCACCAGCCACGCGGGATGTAGAGCAGGTCGCCCGGCCGCATCCGCGCATGGTGCAGGACGGCGTTCCGAAGCCGGGGGAACCGGGACAGGTCGGGGTCTGCCAGGTCGATCCGGCTGTTCACCAGATTGCCGGGGAACGGATAGACGGCCCTGCTGTCCTGCCAGGACACCAGGATGACGCTCTTCTCGCCCCAGACCTGGCAGAAGAAGTTGTCCTTGAGGTCGGAGTGCAGCATGGAGCGCGTCCCGGCGGAGCCGATCCACACCCGGGTGTCGGTGCCGTGGCCGTCGGGCGGTAGGAGGGAGGCGAAGTCGCAGTCGGCGGGATCGAAGATCTCGTGGGCACGCTGGTAGGCGAGGTAGCAGGGAGCGGCGGGTCCGGCGGTGGTCATCCGGTCGAGGAACTCGCCGAAGGGCAGCTCCCGTTCGTACCGTCGTTGGTCCTGGGGGAAGAGCACGCCGGTGGCGGGGAGGTCCATCAGGGCCGTCACCCGGCGCTCGGGGTTCCGCTTCGTGAGCTCCGCCGGGTTCCAGGCCGTGCCGGCAGGCCAGTCATCCATCAGACCGGAACAGACCAGCGGACCGGAACGGGCGGCGACGCTCCGGCGGAGGGCGCCCACATCAGCCACACGCGCGCGTTCGACGGGCCGGACCGTGAGCCCGGCCGCCCGAAGGATCGGTGCCACCTCACCCGCCATCCCGGACGGGACGCCGGTCGGCTCGTGCCCAGCCGATGACTGTCCCGCGCCGGACCGTTCGATTGGGGTCATGACACCCCAGGGTCTGGGAGATCGAGAGTTGTGCATAGACCCGTTCACGCCGAGATTGCTGTCGGGTGTCCGGCTTTCGGCCACCCTTGACGCCACCCGCCCCACGGAACGGTGTTGGTACGATCATTGCTACAACAGCTCCAGGATCTCGCTCATCTCCTGGGCGGTGGGAATCCACTGCCCCGCTGCCGCATTGGCCCGCACCTGGTCCGGATTCGTGGCCCCTGCTATCACCGAAGTGCAACCCGGGAACGCGGCGAGGCAACCGATCGCGATCTCCAGGAGACTGCGACCGTTCTTCGCGCCCCAGGCGGTCAGCGCCTCCACGGTGTCGAGCCGTGCCTCCGTCACCTGGTACGCGCTCTCCTTGATGCGGGTTCCCTCCGGGAGGGCCCTGCCGCGCCGTACCTTGCCCGTCAACAGTCCGTTCGCCAGCGGGAAATAGGGCAGTACCCCGAGGCCGAAACGGCGTGCGGCCGGGAGGACCTCGTTCTCGACATCCCGGTTGAGCAGTGACCAGTGGTTCTGGGCGGATACGAAGGGCTCGAATCCCTGGGAACGGGCCGTACACGCGGCCTCGGCGATCTGCCAGCCGGCGAAATTGGAGCTCCCGACATAGCGGACCTTCCCTTCCCGGACCAGCTCGGTCAGGGCGGCGAGGGTCTCCTCCACCGGAGTGTGCGGGTCGGGTGTGTGGATCTGATAGAGATCGATGTAGTCCGTACGGAGACGCCTGAGGGACGCTTCGACGGCGCGGCGGATGTACGCACGCCCACCCTTGGCGCCGGCTGCGGGGCCGTACGCCATCGCCAGTTTCTGATGGCCGAACTTTGTTGCCAGGACGACGTTCTCGCGCTGTCCCCGGAGGCATTCGCCGAGCACGGACTCGGAGTCCCCGTAGACGTCGGCCGTGTCGAACAGCGTCACCCCGGCGTCCAGCGCCGCGGTGACCATCGGGCGGGCGCGGTCCAGCCCCACGGACCTTCCCAACTCGTTGCATCCCAGGCCGACTGCGGAGACCCGCGTACACCGAGGCCGCCGCCGCGCGCGCGGTCACCCGGGCGGTCCTGCCCGGGGGCGAGTCCTGCTGGCTGGCCACCGGTCACGCCGAGGTCCGCACCATCCTGTCCGACCGCCGCTTCAGCGCGGACGCACGTTACCCGGCCTTCCCGATGCGGGTCCCGGGCCGCCGGGAGCTCATTGCCACCGACCCCAGCTTCCTGCGACTGGACGACCCGGAGACGCCCGGCTGCGCCGGGCGTGCTCCGGGGACTTCCTGGTCAAGCGGGTGGCGGCGATGCGGCCGGACATCCAGCGGATCGTGGACGAGGCGCTGGACCGTATGACCGAGGGCCGGGCGGAGGCCGACCTGGTCGCAGACTTCGCGCTGCCGGTACCCTCGCTGGTCATCTGCCGGCTTCTCGGCGTGCCGTACGACGACAGGGACCACTTCCAGAACCTGAGCCGGACGCTGCTCAACACTCTGGAGGAACTCACCGCAGCCCAGGAAGAGATCTTGGAGTACATGCGCGGCCTGGCAGCGCGCAAGCTGGAGCAGCCGGAGGACGACATCCTCAGCCGGCTCGCCGCGCGCGACAACCTGACCCTGGACGACGTGGCCAACACCGGGGCCCTGCTGCTGGTTGCCGGGCACGAGTCGACTGCGAACATGATCTCGCTCTCGACTGCCCTGCTGCTGGATCAGCCTGAGCAGGCCGCCAGGCTAGCCGACCCGGCCGCGGTGCCTGGCGCGGTGGAGGAGCTGCTGCGTCTCCTGACGATCGTGCACACCGGGCTTCCCCGAGTGGCGTTGGAGGATGTGGAGCTGGGCGATACGACGATCAGGGCCGGGGAGGCCGTAATGGCGCTGCTCTCCACCGCCAACCGGGACAAGGCGTGTTCGGCGGCGCCGGCTCCCGCTCTGTCGACGAGCTAGACCTGGACCGGGAGGCCCGAAGGCACATGGCCTTCAGCTTCGGCGTGCACCAGTGCCTCGGCCAGCCGCCGGCCCGCGCCGAGCTGCAGATCATCCTGGCCACCCTGTTCAGGCGACTGCCCGGGCTACGACTGGCGATCCCCCGCAGCGAACTGGCGTTCTGTACGGAGTCGTTCATCTACGGCATGCGATCACTGCCCGTCACCTGGTGACTCACCCAGTCCGGATTCGAGCCCTGGCGCGCACAGCACCGCTCACCCGGCGGGCCCCGGCATGAGGGCGAAGGCAGGCTGGAAGGACGAAGGGGCCCCGGCCTGTTCGGTGACGCGGGCGTCGCCCCTTGTGGCCTGTCAGAGCCGCGTGGGCCTGGTGCAGCGACTCCGCCGAACGGTCGACCCCAATGAGGCAGTCCTGCGGTGCTTCTCGGCTGACAGCCCGAAGCGCCGGCCCCGTAACACACCCGAGATCAACAACCTGGTCGAATTCCTGCGGGCCGGCCAGCTCCTCAAGACGCGCATGGAGACCCGCCGCAACGGCGTACAGGTGATCCTCATCGAGCCGGGCGCCGTCGCGACCCCTTTCTGGCAGCGGGCCCAGGACGACCTGCCTGCCCTCCGCGCCGCCGATGCCGGTGCCTACGACCGTGTCGCGAGACTCCTCACCCGCATCCAGCGCTCGGCCGGTGGCCCGCACCATCGCCAGGGCTCTGAGCGTCCGGCGCCCGCGCGCAGGTACACCGTCGGCATTGACGCCCACCTGGGCACCGCCCTGCAACACGCCACGCCCCTGTGGCTCAGCGACCACCTCAAGAGCTGCCTGTTCGCCCTCCACACCCCGGCCGCCGCTGTCCCCACCCCGGTCGGGCAGGCGAGCGATGTCTGACTGTGCATCAGAATCCTAAGGCACCTCACGAACACCGTTGCGGCCCGTAGGCCTCGGCACCCACGTGACCGCACACCGCCGTGATCGTTGCACCAGGCCGGGGACCTGCTGACCCGGTTCCCCGGAAGCCCCTCGACGAGGTACCTGACCGGCGGAACGGGCAGGCTCGGCGTCCGGCGATCTCTCGAGCACGCCGGTCTCCGTGATGCCACCGCGCCGCTGGTCTCATCCGAACCCGTCGAGAAGCCTGCAACTCGGGTTCAAACGCCTCGGCCCCTGAGGAGGCCTCGTTCTCTCGCGGTCGTACCGCTGCCGGTTGCACGATCCGGCGCTTTCTGGCGATGCGTCAGAATGGCTCGATGCCCGGCGGCGTTGCCGGGCAGATCACCGGAGGTACGGCTTCATGACCCGCTACAGCATCGACCCCGAACGGCTCGAGCTGCTCGCCAGCTGGGGAACGGGCGAGGGTGATCTCGCCACCCGTATCGCCGCCGTCCCGGCCGGTACGGACACGGCCGCGCTGATGCGCCTGGCCCGCGCCCTCACGCACCTGTCCGAGGCCGCGTGGCGCACCTACACCCACCCGGCCAGCGCCGCCTCCTCCATGGAGCCCAACTCCGAGGGCTGGCGTCGCGCGGAGGAACGCAAGGCATTCGACGAGGTTCCCGGTGCCATCGCCCGGCCCAACCTCCCCCAGGACGGCATGCTCGACGTCTCCTACAGCCCGCTGGTCGAGTCCGCGCACCGCGCCGGCCGCGCCCTGCACGCCCTCGACTACGCGGACCTCACCGACGCCGTCCTCGCCGAGGTCGCCACCGAGCTCGCCGCCGTGGAGAACGCCGAACTCGGCGACCTCGCCGGCCGCGCCCGTCAGGCCGTCCTCCTCAGCCGCGAAGGTGCTTCCCCTGTCCAGGTCGCCGCCGCCGACCGCCTCCTCGAACAGGATCCCTTCGGCCCCGCGGCACTGTTCACCGACATCGATCCCACCGCTGCGGCCGTCGCCGCAGCTCACTGGCTCGCGGCAGCAGCCGAGGTCACCGCCGAAGCCACCGGGCACTCCCCCACCACCGTGCTCTTCGAAGCCGACAACATCGAAGCCCTCCCCCACGAAACCCCCACCCTCGTCCTCCAGCTCCTCGAAACCGGCGCCTCCCCGTACGACGCGGTCACCGGCCTCGTGCGCCATGCCCTCCACATCGCCGACGGACTCCTCCCCGACCCCGCCGGCCTGCGCCGACAACTCGAAGACCTCGACGACGACCTCGCCCAGCACACCGGCCCGGACACCGACCCCGAGGACACCGGCCTGCGCCTGACCCCGCTCGACCCCAAACGCCCCGCCCCCGACCTGCTCGAAGACCTCCTCGCCGGCATCCACGGCTGCTGGCTCTTCCACGACGAATACGACGAACTCGACGACGAAGACGACTTCGGCGATGACAAGGACTGGGACGACGACGAACAGGCCGGCCAGCAGCAGGACCGCAGCCGCAGCGACTTCGCCCAACTCGTTCGCGAAGCCGCAGCCGCCCACCGCAACCGGCTCATCTGAATCGCCTGCCGCAACCACCCATCGCGGATCAGGGCACCCTGACCTCGGCGGCCCGCCCACTTCAGCCCAGGGCCGCGCACGGCCGGCCAACCCGACAGGCCGTTCACGCTGCGTAGCCGCGTCGGGGGCAGGAAACAGCCCCCTGCCGCCCGCGCGTGCCTCCAGATCAAGGCCCCAGGCAGTCACGTACGGTGACGGCTTCCGCGCGCCGCGGTCCAGCGATCGGTCCAGCCCGCCTCAAGACTCAGCTTCTCCGTGCAGCCGCCGAAGCCACGGTGAAGGTGCGCGAAGCCGGCCAGGTCGAGGGGGTCAGACCATCCCGCAGCCGATCCGGCACCGCGTCCCTTCGCCGCACTACATCCGTCAGGAACTGCCGTGGCCACCTCGCAACACCCCCGCCGGGTACGTCACTACACGGGGTCAACCTACGGTCATCAGACCACCGCAGTGCTTGGTTGCAGTGCCAAACCACCTGAAAGGTCATTCCTGTGCCGGGCTGGTCCTGGGGTTCCGGTGCCGGGCCGACCGCCGTACCTACCCCGGGTGCTGGACCAGGACTTCCCATAGCGGTTCGTGGTCGCCGCGCACCGAGGTTGCAGTTCTGGATGGCACAGCGGCGCCCGAGCGTGTTCAACGAACATGCTCGCACCCTCGTAAGCGCCCACGCATCTGGCTCGGTGGACGGAGTGCGACCCTCCCGGTGCCGACCTCCGGAGCTTCCCTTCAGAAGCCGAGAGCTCGTCATGTACACCCGGCGCGTACCGGATCGACCTCGGCTCGCGAACCCCGAGCAATCCAACTTGTGTGCCATCACGTGGCACCAGGCATGAGAGGAGTACCCGGCCAACAGCAGAATCGGTACATTTCGATGCTCGACCTCCGCCCCCAGAGCCACCAGGCGGTCGGATTCTCAGCATACTGGAGTAGATAAGGCGAGGTCATGTAGCCCAAGCGGTTCCCGCGAGCCTGCTTCTCACAGCCCATAACCCTGGCATCGGAAGTGCAGAGTTCCTGGATCGCTGCGTCCGGTTTGCCTTATGCCCCATCACGTGGTGGCCCCCACTGGGCAGTTTGCCCGGACGGGGCCTCGGCCAGGTGTGCGATATGTCGTGGGCTCACCTCCGCGTCCCGCTCCGGAAATGACCGTGTTGTCCGAGGTCGGCTCGGTTACGCCAGGAGCAAACAGATTTAACTGATCATGATGGGTCTTCAGGGGTTCTGAAGACCCATCATGATTAAAATGCCGAATCACGGACCCTGGGCCGCGAATCGCCTGGGCAGCCACCTGCCGAGGAGATTGGGCATCGGGAGAACCCGGGTGATGCCGCACAATCAGCAGCCACACTGCCGACCCTTCCGATCCCGCCGGAGGGCTGAGGGCCCCAGCGCACGGCCGTGATCCTTCTCAGCGCCAAAACCTGTACCGGAACTACTTCACGCACAAGGCCATTGCGCTCTCACCGGAAAGGATAGGGGGCGCTGCGAGAGCACGCCGTCTCAGCTGGTTTCGATGACGACCGAGAGATCGGCGGTCGCACGTCCGCGCGTGTAATCGTCACCACTGCCCGTGACCGTCACCTGCTGGCCGGTCTTTACGTGACCGACGTAGTGGACCGCGTACGGGCCACCTTCCTTTGAGGTGATCGTGCGATTAACCTTCTCTTCGCCATCCACCTTCAAGATGATGTCCGAGGTGCTCCCGCCCGCTCCTGCGGTATTATATTCGGCAAAGAAGACGAGAATTCCGGTGTGCTCGGACTTCTCGTTGTAGGCGAGCACGTCGGCCGACTTCAGGACGACATCTTCCAGGGCCACTATTCCTCCAGTGGATTAGATGCGGATACACATTATCGCGAGTGCGAATGTCCGCCTCTTCCACTCTAGATAATTGCAACCCGGCGCGCAAGCCAGTCATCAAAAGAATCGTTTATGCAAGAGAAAAAGATCGTCTTCGAACTTTTATCATTCCGGCCGGGCCGGCCCCTTCGGCGTGCCAGGAGGGGCTCAGTCCTCGCCGGCACCGGGGTCGCGCAGGGGCCGCAGCGTGTACCTCGCCGACTTCACCCACGCCTCCGAAGCCGAGTCCCGCATGGACGACCTGGAACTGTCGGTGGCCGCCGTGCTCACCGCGGAGGCCACCAACGTCGCATGGAGCCGATCGTCCACGACGGCGTCGCAGCCCTCAGCCGCGACCGCCTGTTCTGGACCGAGCTGAACTACCTGCGCTCCCAGACCCTCTTCTCTGAACTGCGAGGTTCTGGTGGCGATCGGGGTGAAGGTGGGCAGGCCGAGGTGGACGACGGCGGATCGGCGGGCGAGTTCGGTGTCGAGCTGGGTGAGCTTGTCCTCGGCGGCGGCGAGGCTGATGCTGAGCCCGTCGACTTCGCCGAGCCAGCCTTCGCGGTGCGCTTCGGCGATCCGCGCGACGAGGTTGACCCGGACCTCTTCGAGGCGTGGCCGCCTGCTGACCAGCTCCGACCCGCACCTGACCGCCGAGGAGATCGCGGTCGGCTACAAGGCGCTCCTGGAAGCGGAGCGCGGATTTCGCGGCCTGAAGACGGTGCTGGAACTGCGGCCGGTCTTCCATCACCTGGAACACCGCATCCGCGCGCACGTACTGCTCTGCTGGCTCGCCCTGCTGCTGATCCGCGTCGCCGAACGCCACACCGGCCAGACCTGGAACCGGATCAGCACCGAACTGGGCCGCGTCCACGAGGTCACCCTCACCGGCGACGCCGGACAGCTGACCCAGACCACCCCGCTCACCAGCGAGCAGGCCACGATCTACCGCGTCTGCGGCATCAAACCACCACCCCGGTCACCGCCGCAGACCCCGCCTGACCAGCCACAACGCAACCGCGTGGGCACACGCCCACCCGGCCACGTCCCGCATGTTCCCGCAGCTCAGACCCCATATCGGACGCCTCCACATGCCTTCCAACTGCGGAAGTCAGGCAGCTTTTCCTTCTTTTTGCGTCCACGCTGATCACAGGCTCACCCGCGGCCTAGTGCTCCTTGACCTGCTCGTTTGTGTAGCGGAACTGCGCGTCACGGTCGGGAGGTTGATCGCCCTCCAGGGTCTTGGCGGTGCCCTGCAGGCTGAACCCGTGCTCCCTCAACAGCTGGCCCACCGTGGGCGCGGTGATGCGATGCCCCTGCCGGGACAGCTCAGCGGCCAAGTGCCGAAGCGCCTTCGTCGTCCAGCGCAGCGGCGACATCGGATCACCGCGCTCATCCGGTTCGACCAGCGCCATCAGCGCCGCGACGAGAGACGGGTCAACGGCCTCGGCCCGCATCCGCCCACCGCCGGGGCGTCGGGCGCGCCCCTCGGGCAGCGGATCGACACCGGCTTCGAGCTCGAAGACGCCCTTGCGGACCGTCGTCTCGCTGACCCCGGCCGTCCGCGCGAGCAGGCGCACACCCCCGTGGCCAAGCAGTCGGGCCTCGGCCGCCAGCGCCAACCGCTGCTGACGCTCGTTCAAATGCGGGAGCAGGACCTCGAACCGTCGCGCCAGCTGACCCCGAACCTCGTCGGATATTCGCACACCACATCAACGAGATCGTATGCTCCGAAGAGGTTCCCGGAGGGACGGGCCGCGGGCGGATTCTCCACCGTCCGAAACAAGTACAGGGGCGAGGCGAGGTCCGGGTGGTGCCTGCGTACGTACAATCCGAGCCCCGGCGTCACCGTCGGGTACCGTGAGGCCCGGGGCGGGCCGGCCGACTCCACCTCCATGCGCCGGTGGGACCCGGCTGCTTTCACCGGCACCGTCCGCGCCACCGGCCCGTAGGTGCGTTCGATCTCGCGACCACGCCGGAGCCCCGCTGCCGTGCGCGCGGTGACGTCCGCGTTCCCCGTTCAAGTCACCGCAGCTCATGGACGAAACAAAGAGGTGTCCGTCGTTCGCGGACACTGCGCGCCGTGAACGGCTCCGTACCCGCACCTCTTGGAGCTTGCATGCGCCTGCGCGCACGCTGGGCCTCGACGGCCCTCCTACTGCTTGCCCCCCTGACCGCCACCGGCGCCGAGGCCGCGGCCGACACCGCGGCGAGCCCTCTGCCGGTCGAGCGTTCCTCGGGGGCGATCCCCGGTGAGTACGTCGTCAGCCTGAAGCCGGCCGTGTCACCGGCCGATGTTCTGAAGCGGATCGGTGTCAAGCCGATGTTCGTCTACCAGAGCGCTCTGGTCGGGTTCGCCGCCAGGCTCTCCCCGGCCCAGCTCACCGCCGTGCGTACTCTTCCCTCGGTCAGGGCCGTCGAGGAGAACGCCACGGTCGGCGCCGACTCCGCGCCGCCGGTAGCGGTACCGGCCCCGCAGGCGCGGTCCGGTGGCCGGGCGGTGCCCGCGGCGAGCTGGGGACTGGACCGGATCGACCAGCGCCACCTTCCGCTGGACGGCCGGTACGACGTCACCGGGACCGGCCGTGGCGTGACCGCGTACATCGTCGACACCGGGATCGACCTCGCCCACAGTGAGTTCGGCGGTCGGGCCACCGCGGGGTACGACGCGATCGGCGACGGCCGGAACGGGCAGGACTGCCACGGCCACGGCACCCACGTCGCGGGCACCGTCGGCGGCGCCACCTACGGAGTGGCACGCGACGTCTCACTCGTGTCCGTCCGGATTCTCGACTGCAAGAGCAGGGGCAGCACGGCCGGTGTCCTCGCCGGCTTCGACTGGGTCGCGGCCAACGCCCGGCAGCCCGCGGTCCTCAACGCCTCCATCGGCGGCGGCGCCTCCGCGTCGGTCGACGAGGCCGTCAGCGCCGTCGCGGACCGGGGCGTCCTGCCTGTCGTCTCGGCCGGCAACAAGGCCAAGGACGCCTGCGACGCCTCACCCGCCCGCGCGGCGAAGGCGTTCACGGTCGGAGCCACCGACCGCGACGACCAGCAAGCCCGCTTCAGCAACTTCGGCGCTTGCCTGAACACCTTCGCCCCCGGCGTCGACATCGTCTCCGCCCGCCTCGGCGGCGGATCCGTCGCCATGAGCGGCACCTCCATGGCCACCCCGCACGTCACCGGAGCAGCCGCCCTCCTCAAGGAGCGCTACCCAACCGGCAGTCCGCAGGACATCAGCGGCCGGCTCACCGACACCTCCACCCAGGATGTCGTCAACCTCATCAGCCCCGGCTCACCCAACCGCCTCCTCTACACCGACGGGCTGTGAGCACCCCCGCGCGTCGGTGACCGCGCGCACGCACCCGACTGCCCTGAAGCGAATCGCCGTTCGCCGGTTCGCACGGCGCGGATACGCCGCACGTAAGCGACTGTTGAGGAGTCACCAGATCCGGTGACGTATCACCGAAATACGGGACACCCTCGGTGATCTGAGGATAATTCGAGGGCAATCACCCTTCGACTGAACGGAGAACGCTCATGGGCGCCAAGGATGAACCCCAGGACAAGGCCGCGCAGGGCAACCAGGACGAGGAGGCCCGAAACGGCCAGGCCGAGGAGACGGACGACACCGGGGAGTTCGGCGCGGACTCCATCGGCGACCTGGCTGACTGATGACCGTCGAGGCAGTACCGGGGGTGTGCTGAGCCCGGTCCAGCAGTGACGAGGGCGTTGCCCCAGGACCGTACGTACCCGGGGCGACGCCCTCATCACTGGGGGCCTGTGGAGTGTTGGAAGAGCCTTTCAGGTGACCAGCATGGAGTCGCCGAAGTAGTTGAAGCGGTAGCCGCGGGGGACGAGTTCGTGCCAGTAGGTGTCCATGAGGAAGTCCCGGCCGGTGAGGGCGGCGGCCAGGACGAGTTCGGAGGAACGGGGCTCGTGGAGGTTGGTCATGAAGGCGTCGCAGGCCCGGACACGGTGTCCCGGGGTGATACGCAGGCGAGTGAGGCCGGTCGCGGCGGGGACACGCCCGTCGGCGCCGGTCGCGGTCTCCAGCGTGCGCAGTGCGGAGGTGCCGACCACCAGGATCCGGCCGCCGCTCGCACGGCGCTCATTGATCAGGTCGGCGGCCTCTTCGGTGATCTCGTAGCGTTCGGCCGGCGGGAAGCCGGAATCGGCGCCGAGACAGGTCGTACCGTCGAGACAGGTTGCGTCGTCGAGGCAGCTCGCGTCGGTGCGGCCCTCGGCCGCCGGGTCACCGGCGTCACCCCGCGCGACCATCGGCGGAACATCCGGCGCACCTCGCGGCCCGTTCGGGCCGCGAGGAACAGGGTGACCTCTGCGACGGCGACCCCCCGCTCGCGCACCTCGTTCAGCTTGTTCTTTAACCACTGGAGCGGTCTTCGCTGCCAGAGGTGTCACCAGCCTCTGCTGATTTCGCTCAACTTCCTTGATTTCAAGGTAGGTTGCTCCGGCCATGGGGAGTCCGCTGCCCGAATCCGGTGGCACGGCCCAGCGGCCGGTGACTACGGTCTCGGCATGACCAGCCAGAGCGAGCACCCAGCCCGGCCCGATCTCGCCGCCATGCTCACCGGCCAGACCGCCGCCTGCGCCCCGGCGCGGGAGGCCCTCCTGGCCGGCGGCAAGCTGCGGTTCTCTGGCGGGGTCGCGCCCGACTGGATGGTGCGCGGCATCGCCGCCACCCGGCTGGGCTGGGCACGCAAGGTCGGCCTGGTCACCCTCGGCCTCGACGAGTCGGTCGAGATCCTCTCCCGGCACCGGGACGTATCGTTGCGTACCGGCCTCCTCGACGCGCCGGACCGGTCCTGGTTCTTCACCCTCTACCTCGACGCCACCGGCACCGAACTGCTGGCCTGCAGCGCCGTCAAGAACCAGCCCCCGACCCGGAAGGCCACCCGGCGGCCGAGCGCGTAGCTGCCGCTGCTCCTTCCTGCGCATTGTCAATGCAGGTCAGGGTCCCGTGTCTTACGAGCCTTGCCGTGGTGGTTTGATCCGGTCGCGTTCGATGATGGTCTCGGGGCGCCGGACGGTTTTGCCCACGTCGTAGCGGGTGGCTGGCCGCTGGTTCTTCGAGCCGAGCGGCCTGCCGGGGCCAGGTCGGGTGGGTTTGGGCGCACGGGCCGGGCATGGCAAGGTCGGGCGGAGGTTCCTGAACCCCCGGCGGACCCGGGCAGGTGTGAGTTTGTTCGGTTCGACCGGTCTCTCCCAGGGCCGGCGGATGTCCTCGGCGAGCGGCCGGGCGAGGCGGAGCTGGGTGTGCGCGACGATGATCAGCCACGTCCACCGGTCCGCCGCCTGCGGGGTGCGGAGCTTGGGGCGGGTCCAGCCGAGGGTCTGCTTGATCATCCGGAACGTGTGCTCCAGGTCGAATCTCCGCAGGAACGCCTGCCAGCGCAGATCGACGTCGCCGGTGCTCATGCCGGTGGCGGAGGACCACAGCCACAGCGGGAGCGGATCCCCGCCGCCGGGCAGGCGGTCGACCTCCAGGCGGATCAACGTCCCCTCGATGATGGGTAGTTCGCCGTCGTGGTCGATCCACGCGGAGCGAGTAGTGAGCCGGGGGTGGAGACGGTCCCAGGCCATCGCCTTCGCGGTGCCGTAGCGGTCGGTGACCTGGACGGTGGCCGTGTCGGGTTCGCCCCAGGTCTCGGGTTTGGCGAAGCGGAACTCCTTGCCGTGCTTCGGCGGCCGCCCGCCCTGGGGATAGGCCCGGGCGTACTCCAGCTGCGTGGGTGTCGGCAGGCGCATCACGCGGTCCGAGCGCATCCGCCCCAGGGCCTCGACGGGCAGTCCGTCGAGAAGGTGGGCCATGCGTGGGGCGTCGTAGCCGGCGTCGAAGACGACCAGGACGTCCGGATCGCCCTCGCGCCACTGTCCGCCGGCGACCAGGTCCTCGACCACACGGCGAACCTGGCGGGCGGTGACCTTGGCGACGTCGTCCTCGGGACCGAGCCGCACCGCGTCCAGCAGCTGGCACCACGAGGTACGGCCCGATTCGAGAGCGGCGACGAACGAGTACGGCCAGCCCGGGATCATCAGGTGCTGGTCCCGGCCACGGCCGTAGGTGTGGCAGAACAGCCTGTCCGGGCTGCACTCGGCGTCCGGCCGCAGCCAGTTGCTCACGTCCACGGCCAGGACGAGCCGGTTGTCGGCTGCCTTCGGCTGGGGCAGCGCGGCCAGCGTCCGCCGCAGCCGCACCGGGTCGAGGCGGCCACGGTTCAGCGCGTCGTACATCGCGCCGTGCCCGCGGCGGTGCTCGGCCAGCAGCGTCAGGGCCACCGGCGCTGTCACCGGCCCGTCCGCGCACAACAACGCGTCCGCAAGCTCGAACAGCTCATCCCGCCGCGCGGTCAGACACGCGAAGAAGTCCTCCCGGAAGTGTGACGCTTCAGCGAACGGCTCCCGCCGGACATCGTGGTGCAGCAGACTCATTCCCCCACAGCCTTCGTCGAGTTCAGGTGCGTCCTTGGTCGGAGCACATGATCAGACGAAGGCCGTGCCCACGTCCGGTGAACACCCGGATGAGCGATCCCGTTCGAGCCATCGTTCGAGGTCGGAGCATAAAGAACAAGCTGAGCGACCAGGAGATCAGAGCGCTCCTTGCGTATGAATGGCGTTCCCGACTGACCGCTGCGTGGTTGGTCGGCGTGGCTCGGCGGGTTGAGTGGCGTGAACGCATCGGCGGCCTTCTGCTGGCCAGTGAACTCACCTATGCAGGTCAGGGTTACTGCCTTGCGCTCGCCCGGTTCGGCAGCCAAGATGATGCGGACATCCTTGTGTCCTATTTAGACCGGTATCTTCCGCAGTTGGAATGCCGGTATGACCAGGGACCCGCCCTTGGAGCTCTCATGAGGCTGGATTCCCAGCTGGGCACAAGTCACTCCGCGCGATTCGTTGCTCCGGACGGCCTCTGGGAACGGTGGGTCGGTGCGCTTCCGCATACGCGCGGGACCGCGACCGCGTGGGCGGACAGCTCCCGAGCAGCGATCGACGCATGGTGCGGGCCTTGGGACGCTTGACCTGTCGCTCATGACGCGGAGAACGGTGTCGGCCGTCAGCTGTCGGTGGCGCGTCCCGCGATCTGGTTGAAGGTGGGCATCCCGAGATCGACCGCCGAAGCCGCGCGGGCTGTGGCGGCGTCCATCTGGACGAGCTTGTCGTTGGCGCCGGCGAGGCTGGTTTCGAGGCCTTCGACTTCGCCGAGCCAGCCTTCCCGCTTGGCCTCGGCGATGCGGTCGATAAGATTGTCGCGGATGTTGAGATCGGCGAGTTTGAGACCGTCCGCCACCACCGGACGGCCTTCACCCCGCCCTTCCCGCTCCAGGACACCCAGGCCTACACCATGGCCGGCGAGCACATGATCGTCACCGCGTTCCGCGGCACCGAACCCGCACAGCTCCGCGACTGGCTCACCGACGCCACCACCCCGCCGTGGCGCGGCCCCGCCCGCACCGGTTACGTCCACTACGGCTTCGCCGAGGCACTCGACACCGTCTTCCCCGCCGTCCGGGAGACCATCGCCGAACTGCGCACCGACGGACAGACCCTCTGGTTCACCGGCCACAGCCTCGGCGGCGCCCTGGCCGTGCTCGCCGCCGCCCGCCTCCACCTGGAGGACCCGCGCCTCCTGGCCGACGGCGTCATCACCTTCGGCCAACCCCGCACCTGCGACCGCCTCCTGGCCGCCGCCTACGACAAGGCCTTCACCAACCGCGCCTACCGCTTCGTCAACAACAACGACGTCGTCCCCCAACTGCCCCCGGAGCCGGCCTTCACCCACACCGGCACCCTGCGCCACATCGACGCCGCCGGACGGATCCACGAAAGCACCGGCCTCCTCCCGAGCCTGGCCAACCGCACCAAGGGCCTGACCACCGCTGCCTTCACCCCCACCGGCGAGGGGGTGCGCGACCACTTCATCACCAACTACCTCACCGCCCTCGAGAAGATCCTCACCTGACCAAGCCCCCGCGCACTGCGGCGCCCTCCTGCTGGCCGGAACCCGATCCCGCGGGGTTGTGCGGATACTGCGACGCCTCCCACGATGACACCGCGGCTCGGGCGTCCGGCCCAGGACCTGCCTCGCGGTCCTCAGGCGGCCGGGGAGGCGGCTCGGCGCACTGCGATCGGCGACGGCACGGGAGGACACGGGTGATACCGCACGTACAGCTGCCGGGGCACGCGGCCGGCTGGACCCCGAAAGACCGCGCGGCGCTCGCTGCCGACATCGGCGGCCACTGCCGGCTCAAGGGGTTCTTCTTCGTCCACGGCCACGGCATCCCCGCCGACCTGATCGGGGACGTCTACGCGGAGACCCGGCGCTTCTACCGGCTGCCCCTGACGGAGAAGAGCCGCTACGACGCCACCGAGCAGTCCCAGTTCCTTGGGTATCGCAGGCTCGGCAGGGAGCGAAGCCGCACCCACGCCGGTACCGAGGCGTGCGAGCAGTACCGGGTCGGCAACACCACCGACGAACTCCCCCTGCCCGCCGCGGTGGACCTCTATCACGAGCACTTCCCGAAGTCCCTTGAACTCTTACGGCACTTGACCCACCTGGGCGACGGGATCCTCGCCACCTGCGCCCTGGACCTGGGCCTGGAGGAGAACTCGTTCACGCCCTACCTGGCGGGCGGCCCGCTGCACCGCCTGGGCCTCAACCACTACGGCGCGAGCCGCCCCGCCGCCATCGGCTCCACGGCCGGCCACGCGATGTCGCCGCACACCGACCTGTCCCTGCTGACCGTCCTGGACCAGGACGAACCGGGCCTGGAGGTCCGGGACCGCGACGGCCGGTGGCTGGAGGTCCCCACCGTTCCCGGCGCCCTGTTCCTCTTCCTCGGCGACTACGTGCAGCGATGGTCGAACGGACGGCACCGGGCGGCACCGCACCGGGTCCGCGCGGTGCGCCGCGACCGGATGTCGATCCAGTACAAGCACCGGCCGGACTACGCAGTCGTGGTCCGGCCACTGGACGCGCTCACCGGTCCGACCGATCCACCCGTGTTCGCACCGTTCAACACCGGCCCCGAGTACCTGGCCGTGCTGAGGTCGATCCTCGGCAGGTGACCTTGCCGGTGAAGCTGGGCAGGAGTGCCGGAGCGGATCGGCAGACCCGGGCCGAGACCCGGAGAGCACGCCGTGCCGTCGGGACGGGGGCGGTGCTACAGGCCGTCGGTGAACAGGAGCAGGTTGGGGGTGCCCTCGCGCACGTCGGTCAGGACGCCGGCGGTGGCGGTGCGCTTGAGGAAGGCTGCGGTCTCGGCAGGGTCCGCGTTCGGGTGCTGCGCGGTGTAGAGGGCGGCGGCGCCGGTGACGTGGGGTGCGGCCATGGAGGTGCCGCTGAGGGTGGTGCTGCCGCCGCCGAGTCCGGCGGACTCGGTGGACTGGCCGGGGGCGTGGAGGGTGACGCAGGGGCCCCAGTTGGAGAAGCCGCTCTCCTGGTCCTGCCGGTTGGTGGCGGCGACGGTGACGACCCGGTCGGCGGAGGCGGGGGAGGCGGTGCACGCGTCGGCGGCGTCGTTGCCGGCGGAGACGACGGGCAGGACGCCCTTGTCGAAGAGGGCGGTTGCGGCGTCGTTGAGGGCCCGGGAGCGTTCCTCGCCGATGGAGGCGTTGAGGACGGCGGGGCGTTGGGCGTTGTGGGCGACCCAGTCCAGGCCGGCGATCGTCTGGGCCTTGTCGCCGTTGCCGGTGCAGTCCAGGACGCGCACCGCGACCAGGCTCGCCTGCGGGGCGACGCCGTAGGTGCGGCCGGCGACGGTGCCGGCGACGTGGGTGCCGTGGCCGTGGCAGTCCAGGCCGTTCCTGCCGTCGCCGACGGCGTCGAAACCGAAAACGGCCCGGCCGCCGAACTCCGGGTGGCCGTAGTCGATGCCGGTGTCGAGGATGTAGGCGGTCGCGCCGGCGCCGTGGCCGCGGGTGGTGAACTCGCCGTCCAGGGGCAGGAATCTCTGGTCGATCCGGTCCAGGCCCCAGGTGGCGGCCGGTGCCCGGGTGGCGCGGCCGGCCCGGCCCTCGGGCTGGACGGCGGATTCGGGGGCGGGTTCGGGGACGCTGATGGCGGTGTTCTCCTCGACGGCCTCGACGGCGGGGCTGGTGCGCACGGCCCGTAGCAGGAGCGGGTCGAGGGTGGCGGCGAAGCCGTTCAGCGCGTCGGTGTAGGTGAACCTCGGGGTGATACCGAGCGCCCGCAGGACCTCGCCGGGGGCGCGGCCGTGCTTGAGGGTGACGATGTACTGCCCGGGCACGGCCCTGGCGGAGTGTTCCACGACCACAGCAGCAGGTGGCTCGGCGGCGGCGTGCGAGGCGGGGGTGATGACGGGCATGAGGGCCAGCAGTAGAGCCGCTGACGCCCGGCGCAGGGACAGGTGCACGGACTACTCCGATCGGTCGGATCGCCGGGCCCAGCGGCCCCGGGACACCCGGATCATCGCCGGTGCGCAGTCCGCATCCGTGCCGACCTGCCGGGCACGGGAAGCGGACAACCCGCACGGGGCAGGCTCCGAAGCGAAGTGCGATGAGTCCCTCCCCGGACGGTGCCTCGGCTGCTGCGAGGGTCCGTTCCGCCGGACTTCTGCGAAGTGCCCGTGACGGGCGGCTCTGCACTGACGGGTGCCTTCTCCCGGGTGTCAGGACCGAGGAACGGTGGAGTACGGGCAATCCGCCCAGAACGGATATCTTGGGCGGCGGGCGTTCCGGGGATGGTCGAGCCTGAAGGGCCGGCTGCCTCCGAGCAAGCCGACATAGGTGCAGGTCCAGGACGCACCGAACATTCGGTCCATGGCCCTGCCCGGATCAGAGGAGATCCCGGCGGTCCGATCCGCTAGTCTGCCATCGGTCAGTCGGCTGTCCCTCTGCGGACACGGTCGCCACCCTTCTCCAGGTGTCGCCCGGAGCGCCAGCCCACCGCCTGACCAGGGCGTTTGTTCAATCTGCCCGAAGCCCTGCGTCAGGGTTTTCGGCAAGGTTTTCTACAAGCCCCGCTCCTGGACCCAGAAGTCCCCGCCCCCGGTGCTGCCGACGGCCGGATACGCGGGACGCGCCCGGGTCAGACTTCCACCCACTGGGTGAAGTTGAGCAGGACCGCGGCGGGCGTGCGGTCGTGGTTCACCGTGAGCCGGCCGGAGCGCAGGTTCTCCTCGGTCCGGCGGAGGTTCTGCTGCCACATGTCGTGCCAGCTCAGTGGACTTCCGGTATGCCGGACCTTGTCGGCATCCGTGTTGCGAATGGCGAACGGAGCCTGCTGGGGCGCTCGGACGACGCGCATTCCGCGGGCCTTGGCCCGGTCCATCAGGTCGAGGTCCTGGCAGCCCATCGGAAGCAGCCGCTCGTCGTACCCGCCGAGTGCGTCGAAATGCGCGCGGGGCAGTCCGATGCGGCCGTACGACCCGTTGCCGCCGTCCGGTCTGCCGTCGGGGTTGGGACTGAAGCCCCAGATCAGCAGGTCCGGGTCCGCCGTCCAGTGGGTGCGCCAGGTGGGGATGGTGTCGCCGATGTGGTTGTCGGCGTCGAGGTTGACGAGGTGGGTGCCGGTGGCGGCGAGGTGGGCGAGGTTCTTGGCTTTGGAGGCGTGGAAGTGGGGTTCGGTGCGCTGGTGGAGGTAGCGCAGTGTGCCGTTGTCGATGTGGGGCTGGAACTGGCGTACCCAGGTGTCGAGTTCGTCGTCGGAGTGGTAGTTGACGAGGACGATCTCGCTGTTCCCGTCCTCGGCGACGCGCCGCAGGTTGTCGGGGAGGGTCTCGCGCAGCTGCCAGAGGCGGTTCTTGCACGTCGTGCAGTAGGAGAGCCGCCCCGGCGGGGACGAGGTGACCGGCATCAGAACGCGGCCTCCTCGGTGAAGTTCAGCAGCACCTTCACCGGGGACCGGCCGGGGTTGGCGATGAGTCTGCCGAGGCGGAGGTTCTCCTCCGACCTCTGCTTGTTCAGGTTCCTCGCGTCCCACCACTCCAGGGCGATCCCGGAGTACCGCATGGTCTCCCGGTGGCTGTTGCGGATCGCGGCGCTCCCCGGCTGCGGGCGGCGAACGGTGGGCAGACCGGCGGCTTCGGCCCGGTCCATCAGGTCCCGGTCCTCGTGGGCCGACGGCAGGAGCTGCTCGTCGTACCCGCCGAGCGCGAGGAACCGGGTGCGTGGCAGTCCGATCCGTCCGTAGGTTCCGTTGCCGCTGTCCGGGCGCAGCCGCGCCGCCTCTTCGGCGGAGCGTTTCGGGCGGTTCCTGTCGGGGCTGAAACCGTGGATCAGCAGGTCCGGGTCCGCCGTCCAGTGGGTGCGCCAGGTGGGGATGGTGTCGCCGATGTGGTTGTCGGCGTCGAGGTTGACGAGGTGGGTGCCGGTGGCGGCGAGGTGGGCGAGGTTCTTGGCTTTGGAGGCGTGGAAGTGGGGTTCGGTGCGCTGGTGGAGGTAGCGCAGTGTGCCGTTGTCGATGTGGGGCTGGAACTGGCGTACCCAGGTGTCGAGTTCGTCGTCGGAGTGGTAGTTGACGAGAACGATCTCGCTGTTCCCGTCCTCGGCGACGCGCCGCAGGTTGTCGGGGAGGGTCTCGCGCAGCTGCCAGAGGCGGTTCTTGCACGTCGTGCAGTAGGAGAGCCTTCCCGTGGATTCCGGCATCGTGCCTCCTGATGCGTCCTGCGGCTCAGCGGTACATGAACTGTTCGGCCAGGCCCCGGGGAACGGCCCCGTCCTGGAGGGCGAGATCCAGCAGGCGCTCTCCTACCTGGTCGAGCGACTCGGTGCGGGGGCGGGTCGGCAGGTCCCGGACCGGGCCGGCCTTGAGCGCCCGGCCGATCTGCTCCGCCAGGTCCTCCGGCGCAGTGCTCCGCACCAGCTCGCAGGCGTGGTGGGCGGCGAACTGTTCGATCCGGCCCCGCTGGTCGTCGAAGTTCCGTTGGGCGGGATTGGCGAGAACCCTGGCGCCTCCCGCCGTGGCCTCGTGCAACGAGCCGTAGCCACCGCGGCAGATCACCACGTCCGCCGCGGACAGGATGTCCGGCAGGTTCCGTGCTCCGCGCAGCACGGTGAGGCGGTGCGGGAATTCCACGGGGATCTTCACCCAGGGGCGGAACATCGGCCCGAGCACCAGCATGACCGACAGCCCCGGTTCGGTGACCCGGGACAGCGCGGCCAGAGCGAGATCGAAGTGCTCGCGCGCCTCGGCCCCGTTGCCGCGCCCCCCGCCGGACATCACCACCACCATCCGCTCCTCGGAGGAGACGCCCAGCTTCTCCCGGGTCTCCGCCGGATCGGCTGCTGCGGTCCGGAAGACCGGTCCCGTCCAGATCGCGTCGATTCCGGCCGCTTCGAGCCGGTCCCTGAACTCCGGGTGCGCGGCCGGGTCGTCGGGAACGAAGACGAGGTCCATCCGCGGCAGCGGGCAGTCCGGTCGGGCCAGGTAGTCGGCGAGGTCCCGGCGCGGTCGCAGACAGATCGCCTGGCGGGCGCCGAGCAGCGCCGCCGCCCGTTCGACCGTCGGCCACACCAGGGTGTCGTGGACGACCACCCGGGGTCGCAGGCCCGCCAGTGCCGCGTGCGTCATCGCCGTGATGGCGGTCAGCATGTCGGGATGGGCCGGTTCGCTGCGGTACCGCCCTGCCCTTCCCATCGACGGCACCTCGATCACCGGTACTTCGCCACAGACCTCGTCCACGGCGGGGCCGGAACCGAGGATGACCGGGTCCAGCCCGGTTTGCCCCGCCCGCAGATGCCGGGCCAGCGCGGTCTGGCGGGCCAGGTGACCGGCTCCGATGCCGTTGATGGCGTGAAGCACGATACGGGCTGCCGCTCGCGGTTCCCGTGGCCCGGGAACACCGTCCGCTTCCGGCCCGGGCGAGGATGAGATGCCGACCATGGCCGCCAGCATGGCAGAAAGTTCGGCCGCCGACCCATGACTCTCAGTTGTTCAAAGGTTACTGGCCGTTCCGTCGACGAGATCCGGCCATGAGGACCGACAGTGCGTTGAACCCCGCGGAGAACGGGCACCGTTGACGGCGGAGTAGGCCAACTGATCACGGCCGGCCGTCGTCACGGCCGGGGCGCCGGAGGACCGTTCTGTGCCATCGCTCGTACCGCACCTCCTGGCCGGCGTGCCGTTCGCCGCCCTCGCCGGCTTCAGCAGGGCCGTGCACCTGGTCCACCGGCGGGTGGGCCGCCGCTACCGGCCCGTCACGGCCCCGTGCCACCAGCCACTCGCCGTCGTCTCGCCCGTCTACCGCGAGGATCCAGTGCTCTTCCGGCGGGCGCTGGAATCGTGGCTGGCCGACGACGTGTCCGAGATCGTCTGCGTCATCCACCAGGACGACCTCGCCTGCCTCGACGTGGCACGCCGCTGTCCCGTCCGCGTCCTGACCACCGACCGGGCGGACAAGCGGGAGGCGCTGCGGCAGGGGTGGCAGGTCGTGTCCGCCGACCTGGTCGCACTGGTCGACTCCGACGTCGTCTGGGCGCCCGGCGTGGCTGCCTCGGTCCGCGCCCCGTTCACCGACCCCGAGGTGGGCGGCGTGGCGACTTCCCAGAGCGCCCTCGACCCCCACAGCATCTGGGAGTTCGCGGGGGACCGCTTCAAGGGGGAGGGCCGGCTCCCCGCGTTCACGGTCGCGGGCCGGGCCCAGATGTGCCTCATCGGACGCACCGCGGTCTACCGGCGATCCGTACTCGTGGAGGCCGCCGACGCCTTCGTCGACGAGACCTTCCTCGGCCGCCGGTGCGTCGTCGGGGACGACACCCGGCTCACCGAGCTGACGCTGCGCGCCGGCTACCGCACCGTCTTCCAGGGCAACGCCACGGTGCGGTCACGGTATCCGGGAACCGGCCGGGAATTCCTCGGCCAGCGACTGAGGAACGCCCGCAACTTCTGGCGGGTGAGACTCACCGCCCTGGTCACGGGCTGGGTCTGGCGTCACCCCTACCTGGCCTTCGGCACCCTTGCCGACGTCATCGCCCGCAGCGGGTTCTGGCTGTGCGAGGCCTACCTCGTCGTGCTGGCCGTCAACGGGCATGTGCTCGTGCCGGCGATCGCCGCGGGCTGGTGTGTCCAGCACCGGGCCCGCGCGGCACGTAGGTTCGTTCGCCGGCGGGCCCTTCCGCGGTGGCACGTGCCTGCCCAGCTCGCCATCGACCTCGCCCTGAAGAACCTCGACCTCCTCGGCCTGCTCACCATGCGACGCCAGGCGTGGCTCACCCGCCGGGAACCTACCGGGGCGACGGCCCCGACGTCGAAGCCGTCCGCTCCACGTGAGGTCGGCCCGCAGCCGGCCGAGGGCCCGAATCCTGTTCCTTGACGGGGCACCAGCAGGGCCCGAGCGGCGGGTTGTTCGCCCGTGCGGGTGAACCGGTGCACCCCCGGGTCGGCTGGCCGTTGACCGGACCATCGAGACGGCAAACTTCACGCCGCCCTGCCGCCTCCGCAACACACCGACCCGCTCTCGTGTCTGCCCACCCTGCCGGGCGGCAAGAATGGGCCACGCCGGTGCGTTGTGGCGCCGCGACAGTCCTGGAGGTACGAATCCGTGACCCGGCACAGCATCGACCCCGACCGGCGTGAGCTCATCGCTGCGTGGGGAACGGGCGAGGGCGACCTCGCCACCCACGTCGCCGGCCTCCCCACCGACACGGCCACCAGTACGCTCCTGAGCCTGGCCCGCTCCCTCACCCAACTGTCCGACGCCGCCTGGCACACCTACACCCACCCCGCCAGCACCGCCGGTTCCCTGGGGCCCAACAGCGAGGGCTGGCGCCGCGAGGAGGAACGCAAGACCTTCGCCGAGGTCGCCGACGCGATCACCAAACCGCCCCTCCCCAGCGGCGGCACGATGATGATCTCCTACAGCCGCCTGCTGGAGTCCGCGAACCGCGTCGGACGCGCCCTGCACGACCTCGACGACCCGGACCTCACCGCGGCCGTGCTCGCCGAGGCAACCGCCGAACTCGCCGCCGTCGAGAGCGCGGAGCTCGGCGACCTCACCGGCCGCGCACAGCAAGCCGTCCTCCTCAGCCGCGAGGACGCCTCCCCCGTCCAGGTCGCCGCCGCCGACCGCCTCCTGGAGCAGGACCCCTTGGGCCCCACCGAGCTCTTCTCCACCATCGACCCCACCGCGGCCGCCGTGGCGGCCGCCCACTGGCTCGCCGCCGCGGCCGAGGTCGCCGCCGAGACCTCGGGACACGACTCCACCCAGGTCGTCCTGGAGGCCGACAACATCGAGGCACTCCCCCACGAGACCCCCACCCTCGTCCTCGGCCTCATCGAGGACGGTGCCACCCCGCACGATGCCGTCACCGGCCTCGTCCGCCACGCCATGCACATCACCGACGGCCTGCTCCCCGACCCCACCGCCCTGCGCGAACAACTCGACGACCTGGAAGAGACCGTCGCCGAATACACCGGCGAGGACGAACCCGACCTCGCCGACATCGCCCTGCGCCTCACCCCGCTCGACCCCAAGCGCCCCGCCCGCGACCTCCTCGAAGACCTCCTCACCGGCATCCACGCCTGCTGGCTCCTCCACAGCGAATACGAGGACCTCGACACGGACGAAGACCTCGGCGACGCCGAGGACTGGGACGACGACCAGGCCGAGGAACACCAGAGGCGCAGCCGTGAACGCTTCGCCCAGCTCGTCCGCGAAACCGCCGCCCACCACCACGACCGCCTCATCTGACCTGCGGCCCCACGGGCGGGACACGCCACCGACCGGCGACCGGCCGCTTCTCCCTTCGCCGCCGGCCAAGGGAGAACCACAAGTCACATGTTCAGGTGGGGGCTCTCACCGAGAGTACGCAGGTCACAGGTCTGGTTCTGCATTGGTGATCGCATGGTGGTCGCACCCGGCCACCCGCACGTGCGACCTGTAGCCTCCACGGCTGATCAAGGAACCGGGACTACGGGAGGCCGAGGAAGTGCGCAGTTCAGGACGACGTGGACGTGGACGGGTCTACCGCCGGTGCGGGTGCCGTGACACGGATCGGCGCCAGCTCGGGGCCGGGTGCCCGGGTCTTGCCGAGGAGGGGCACGGTACGTGGACGTTCGCCGTCGACATCCCCTCCCTCAGCGGACGGCGGCGCACCGTGCGCCGGGGAGGGTTCGAGGACGCGTGGACGGCGGAGGGCGCGTTGCGGCGCTTCCTCGAAGGCCGCCGGCTGGGGTTCGACGCCGACCCGCACGAGACGGTGGCCGCCTACCTCACCCGGTGGCTCAAGAGCATGGAGTTCCTGCTCAAGCCCACCACCTACGCCCGCTACCGCACCTACGTACACGGCGAACTCATCCCCGTCTTCGGAGAGATACGCCTGGAGGAACTCGCCCACGACCACATCGCCGCCTACGCCCACCAGCAGCTCGAAGCCGGCCGCGGACGCCAGGCCGTCTACCACTGCCTCGCCACCCTCTCCAGCGCCCTGGGGACTGCCGTGCGCACCCACCGGCTCCCGTTCAACGCCGCCCAGCCCATGCCGATCCGCAGACCCCGCGCGGACGAACGCGTCCCCTGGAGCGCCGAGCAGGCCGTCGCCTTCCTCGCCCACTGCCGCGAGGAGGACCCCGCCTTCGCCGATGTCATCGAGGTGATCATCGGCACCGGCCTGCGCAAGGGCGAGGCACTCGGCCTCCAGCGCGCGTGCGTACGGATCGACGACCGCGTCATGTTCATCCGCCACACGCTCTCCGCGATCGACAACCACGAACTCGTCCTGACCGCGCCCAAGACGAAGAAGAGCCGCAACTGGGTACCCCTGTCCGAGCGCGTCGCCACAGCCCTCCAACGCGCCATCGCCAGGAACACCTCCACCGACAACGACCACGTCTTCCAGGACGCCGACGGCAAGCCCCTCCACCCCGCGGCGGTCCGCCGGCGATTCCACGAACTGCGCAAGCAGGCCGGACTGCCCCACGTCACCATCCACGACCTGCGCCACCTCGCCGCCACCCTCGCCCTGGAGGGCAACGTCTCCATGGCCGTCATCTCCAAGACGCTGCGGCACTCCACACTCTCCACCACCGCGAACATCTACAGCCACCTGACCTGGGACGTCGCCATGGCCGCCGTCCACACCATCGAAGCCAGACTCCGCCTCGTCGAAGCCCGCTCCCGAGCCGGCACCGACGCCATCGCCCAGAACAGCCCCGCGCCGAACCCGCTGTTCAGCCACGCAGCCTGACACCTGCACGACCGAAGCCACCGAAGGCCCACCGATGCCACTCGAACTGCCCGGCATCACGATCTGTAACTGACACACACCCAGCCACACGGCCCGTCACAACAACTGGTGCCACGGGCCCCACAGCCATGCCCAATTCGGAACCACGCCCGCTTCAACGACGGACAAGGTCTCAATCGCCCGATGAACACGCTCAGTCACTACAGTCGAGCGAACAAAAGGCGCACAACGGGCATGCAGGAATGCGGCGATACGCCGAAAACACCCCCCGAGGCGACGTGAACGAGCGTTCACGACCACACTGCGACCACCAAAACAAAAAGGCCGCCCCTACCATGCGGTAGGAACGACCTCCGACCTGCGAAAACGCCGGTCGGGACGACAGGATTTGAACCTGCGACCCCTTGACCCCCAGTCAAGTGCGCTACCAAGCTGCGCCACGTCCCGTGGTCTCGGTGCCCGGTAGCGGGGCCTGGGGGGCTCTGCTGTGGGCTTCTCGACCTTGTCTCCGGTTGTCCCGGCGACGTGGAAAACAATACAGCACGTGGAGGGGTGCTCGCTGCCGGGTTGGGGGGTGGGTGGGTCTGGGCAGGTCGGGGCGGGTCAGGGGGTGGGGTGGCGGGCGTCGTAGGCGAGGAAGGCGGGGCGGCGGGCGGCGAGGAGGACGACGGCGGCGACGCAGGCGAGGCCGCCGGTGATCACGGAGGTGGCGGGGTTGGTGAGGGCGGCGACGGCGCCGGACTCGAAGTCGCCGAGGCGGGGGCCGCCGGCGACGACGACGATGAAGATGCCCTGGAGGCGTCCGCGCATCTCGTCGGGGGCGGCGACCTGCATCATCGTGTTGCGGAAGATCATGCTGACGGTGTCGGCGCAGCCGGCGACCGCGAGCAGGAGGAGGCCGAGCCAGAGGTTGTGGAGCGCGCCGAAGGCGGCGATGGCGAGGCCCCAGGCGGCGACGGCGACGAGGACGGCGGCGCCCTGGCGGTGGATGCGGCCGACCCAGCCGGAGAAGAGGGCGCCGGTGAGGGCGCCGACGGCGGGGGCGGCGACCAGGAGGCCGACGGTGCGGGCGTCGCCGCCGTAGAAGGTGACCGCGATGGCGGGGAAGAGGGCGCGCGGCATGCCGAAGATCATCGCGGCCAGGTCGGCGAGGAAGCTGGTGCGCAGGTTGGGCTGCTCGCGCAGGAAGCGGAGGCCGTCGAGGACGGAGGCGCGGCCCTTGCGGTCGCCGAGCGGGCGCATGGCGGGCAGGCGCCACATCGCGTAGAGGGTGCCGGCGAAGGCGACGGTGTCGACCAGGTAGGCGGCTTGGGTGCCGTAGGCGCCGATGAGGACGCCGCCGAGCATGGGTCCGACGGTGAGGCCGAGGTTCATGCTGACGGTGTTCAGCGCGTTCGCCGCGGGGAGCTGGTGGCTGGGGACCAGCCGGGGGATCATCGCGGAGCGGGCGGGCGAGCTGAGGGCGAAGAAGCCGGCCTGGGCGGCGACGGCGGCGTAGAGGACGGCGACCTGGCCGAGGCCGGCCAGTGCCTGCACGGCGAGGACGGCGGAGACTGCGGCGAGCCCGGCCGAACCGATCAGGCCGAGCTTGCGCCGGTCGACGGTGTCGGCGATCGCGCCGCCGTACAGGCCGAAGGCGACGATCGGGAAGAAGGAGAAGAGGCCGACCAGGCCGGTCGCGAAGGCGGAGCCGGTCTCGTCGTAGACCTGGACGGAGACGGCGACGGCCGTCATCTGCTGGCCTATGGAGGAGACCGCCTGCCCGAACCAGACCCGGCGGTAGTCGGGGTGGTCGCGCAGTGGGCTGAGGTCGGCGAAGGCCCGCCTGTACCAGGGGAGGGTCTCGGTTCCGGCCGACGGAGCGGAGACGTCGGAGGGTGGCTCCTCCGCCGGAGCAGCGGCAGGGGCGGCATCGGACGTCGGGACAGGGGCAGGCGTCGGAGCGGGATCGGACGCCGGGGCGGGATTGGCAGGATGATTGGTCGACACAACCCTCCATGGTCCGCCCCGGCCTCCCCGCTCCCCGCACCGGGGCCGGACAGCGGCCCGTCCTACCTGGTCAGGACCTGCTTCTCCCCTGCCTCCACCGCGAAGTCGAGCCGGTTGCCCGGCGGCGGGAACGGGCAGATGAAGTGGTCGGCGAAGGCGCACGGCGGCAGGTAGGCCCGGTTGAGGTCGAGGACGGTGCGGCCGTCCGCGTCCGGGGCGGGGAGGGTGATGAAGCGGAAGCGGTAGGTGCCGATGCCGCTGGTCGCGTCCGCGATGACGCCGGTGAGGCGGTCGCCGGAGCGGCTGACGGTCAGCTCGCGGTGCTCGCCGGCGACGGTGAAGGCGATCTGCCCGGTGACGGCGAGCGGGCGCTCCTTGCCGTCCGCATTGGGGACGAGCACGGACTGGGCGCCGTCCTCCTCGAACGGGGTGAAGACGGCGGGGACGGCCCACTCCGGCGAGTACGGGTAGGCGGAGATGCCCGCGAAGGCCGTCCGGCGCGGCGAGGCCGGATCGAAGACCCGCAGGGCGAGCTCGCCCTCGCGCTCGATCGGGACGAGCAGGAGGTCGCCGAGGGTGGCGGTGTCGGCGGCCGGATCGGTGTCGGGACGGAGCAGCGCTTCGCCGTCGACCGGCCCGTCGGCGCCGCCGACGGTGATGCCGTCCGCGGCCGCCGCCCGGACCCGGACGCCCTCGGCGTCGGCCCACCAGCTCCCGGGCAGGCCGACGATCTCGACGGGTCCGGGCTCCAACCAGTGCGTGCCGGTGAGTGCGAGCTGGCCGTGTGGCGAGCTCACCGACGCCGCCCGGCCATCGCTCCAGCGCTTCCAGTCCTCCGCGGCCGTAGCCGTCATCGGTACACCCTCCCACTTCGGTCCTCGGGCGGCCCGCTGTTCGGGCCGTCCACCTCGGTCACCCACCACAACGCCGCGCACCCGGACGGATCATTCCCGCCTGCCGGAACCGCCACAGGGCGGCAACATGGCGTCACGACGGCAACACCACGGACACGACGCCCGCCAGGACGACGGCCGGCCCGCTCGGCCGACACCCGGCCGCCGACACCCTGCCGCCGGCACCCAGCACCCGACGCGCCCACTCGCCCACGCGCCCACCCCGTCAGCTGCCGGCGCCCAGCGGCCGGAACAGCCCCTCCTGCACCACCGACACCACCAGCCGCCCGCTCCGGTCGAAGATCTGCCCGCGCGCGAGGCCGCGCCCGCCGTGGGCGATCGGGGACTCCTGCTGGTACAGCAGCCAGTCGTCCGTACGGAACGGGCGGTGGAACCACATCGCGTGGTCGAGCGAGGCCATGTCGAAGTGCCGGGTGCCCCAGAGCGGCTCGACGGGGGCGCGGACGGCGTCGAGCAGCGTCATGTCGCTGGCGTAGGTGAGGGCACAGACGTGGATCAGCGGGTCGTCCGGCAGCGGGCCGTCCGTCCGCAGCCAGACTCCGCTGCGCGCCTCGACCCCGGCCAGCTCCTCCTTCGTCCAGCGCAGCCGGTCGACGTAGCGGATGTCGAAGGGCTGGCGGCGGCTGATGAACGGGGGGAGTTCGCCGAGCCGGGAACCGACCTCCTCCAGCGCGCTGGGCAGGTCCTCGGGCGCGGGGACGTCCGGTATGGGGTGCTGGTGCTCGATGCCGCCCTCTTCGGGGCGGTGGAAGTCGGCGGTGAGGGCGAAGATCGACCGGCCGCCCTGGATGGCGAGCACCCGGCGCGTGGTGAAGGAGCGGCCGTCGCGGATCCGGTCGACCTGGTAGACGATCGGCACGCCGGGCACCCCGGGGCGCAGGAAGTAGGCGTGCAGCGAGTGGACCGGGCGGTCGCCGTCCACCGTGCGCCCGGCCGCGACCAGCGCCTGCCCGGCGACCTGGCCGCCGAACGTCCGCTGCAGCGCCTCCTCGGGGCTGCGCCCGCGGAAGATGTTCAGTTCGATCTGCTCCAGGTCGAGCAGGTCGACAAGGTCGTCGACGGGGGTACCCATGCGTGCGCTTCCTCTCCAGGCCCACGGCCCCGGCGGAGGTCTTCCGCCCGGCTCCGGCGCCCGTCCTGATCGAATTCTCCAACCCACTGGAATTCTCCGGCGACCGGGGTCATTCCCGCTCACCGGGCCGAAGGAGCCGATTCACTCGAACGAGTAAGCGAGCAGTAGGGGAAGAGCGGAAGAGCGGTCACCAGGCGGACGGACGAACGCCCACCCGGACTCAGGCCTCCCCCGCCTCTCCCGCCGCCAGCCCCGACTGCCGCACGGTGATGTTGAGCCGGCCGACCAGACCCAGCGCCGGATCCGCCGTGCCGGGCAGCGTGCGCACCACACCGTGGTACGCGAACCGGGCCGGGCCGCCGAACACCAGCAGGTCACCGCTGCGCAGTTCCAGGTCGGTCCACGGGCGGGTCCGGGTCTCGGTGTTCCCGAGCCGGAACACACAGGCGTCGCCGAGCGAGAGTGAGACCACGGGCGCGTCGGTCCGCTCGTCGCGGTCCTGGTGGAGGCCCATCTTCGCGCCGTGCGGGTAGTGGTTGACGATCGCGATGTCGGGTTCGTACGACGCGGCGCCGGCGATCTGACGGGCGTCCGTCCCGTAGGCGTCGGCGACGGCCCGGCGGGCGAGGCGGTCGAGTTCGGGCGGGAACGGCTTGACGGGCGTGCCGTCCTCCGCGTCCTTCCGGTAACCGTACGGATACCAGTGCCATCCGAGGCTGACCATTCGTACGGACATCATCCCGCCGGTGGGCATCCGCACGGCGTGCAGGCCGGCCGGTGGGCGGGCCCACTCCCGGCAGGCGGCCACCAGGCGCAGTTGGGCATCGGCGTCCAGCCAGCCGGGGAGGAGGACGGCACCGGGGGCGGGCTCGGCGCGCCCGCGTGCGGCAGCGGACCCCGACCGGCCGCCCGGGACGGCACCGGGCAGGTCACCGAACAGTTCGCCCTGGATCACCCCACCATCCTCCCGCACCGCCACGGCCGAAGCCCAGCCGGCCTCAGGAACCCGGCCGGCCTCGGGAGCCCGGACCGCTACCGGGGGTCGGGCTGCCGCCGGAGGTCGGACCGCCACCGGAGCCCGGACCGCCACTGGGGGTCGGCGATCCGCCGATCAGCCCCAGCTCCCGCGCGCAGTCCGGCCACGCCTCCCAGCCCTGCCGTCGGAGGATCTCCTCGCCGACGGTCGTCTGCTCCCGGCGGCTCGCGTGGTCCGGCCGGTCGGCGAAGCGCAAGCCGCCGGCGACCTCCCAGGTGGGCGGCCAGATCTGCAGGCCGCCGTAGTAGCCGTTGCCGGTGTCGGCCTGCCAGTCGCCGCCGCTCTCGCACTCGGCGAGGCCGTCCCACACGACGTCCGCGACCCGGGCCGCCGCACCGGCCCGCTCCCAGGGGATCGCCGCCGCCCCCGCCAGCAGCACCACGGCGACGCCCAGTCGAAGCACGACCCGGCACATACGCTCGTCACAGGGAAGCGGCACAGCAGCCGACCCTAGGCCGGTCTCCTCACGGCCCTCCCCAACGACACTCCGAACGCGCCGAACACACCAGAAACGCCGGGAACACCGGAAGCACCGGAAACGCCAACGGCCGCTCCCCCGCGCAGCGGAGAAGCGGCCGTGGTGTCAGCACACCGCCGGGGCCGGGAGGCCCGCTGAACCGACCTCAGGCCGGGGACGTCGGACAGCCGACATCAGGCGGCAGACCCCGGAGAGCCGGTGTCAAACGCTCAGACACTCAGTTGCTCAGAGGCCCAGGTGCTCAGGTGCTCAGACGCTCAGGGTCTGGCCCGGGAGGATCAGGTCGGGGTTGCCACCGATGACCTTGGCGTTGTTCTTGTACAGGTCGTGCCAGTCCAGGCCCTGCGCGGCGGCGATCGAGCTCAGGGTGTCACCGGACTTGACGGTGTAGCTGTCGCCCTTGGCCGGCTTGGCGTCGTTCGAGCCGGTCCAGCCCTTGGCGCCCTTGGCGGCGTCGTTCTTCGGCGCGGCCTTCGGCGCGACGTCAGCCTTCGGCGCAGCGGCGGCCTTCGGAGCAGCGGCCTTCGGCGCGACATCGGCCTTCGGCGCAGCGGCGGCCTTCGGGGCCTGGGTCTGCGCCGGCTTGGCGGCCGGGGCAGCCGGCTTGGCGGCGGTCGAACCGGCAGTCGAGCCGGTGGTCGAACCGGCCGAGGTGTCGACGGCGGCCGGGGTGCCGCCCTTGGTCAGGCCGGCCTTGACGGAGCACACGGGCCAGGCGCCCGGGCCCTGCGAGGCGAGGACCTTCTCGGCGACGGCGATCTGCTGCGCCTTGGTGGCCTGGTTGGCCTGCGAGGCGTAGGCGGTGCCGCCGAAGGCGGCCCAGGTGCTGGAGGTGAACTGCAGTCCGCCGTAGAAACCGTTGCCGGTGTTGATGGCCCAGTTGCCGCCGCTCTCGCACTGGGCGACGGAGTCCCAGGTGGAGACGGAGGCGGCGGAGGCCGAGGTGGCCGTGACGAGGCCGGCCACCGGCAGGGCCGCGACAGCGGCGCCCGCCACGACAGCCATCCGGACGCGGTTGCGCTTGGTGGCCGTGGAGGTGGTGGCAGCGGCGGTCTCGTGACGGAAGGTCATGGGGTTCCTCTCGAAAGCCCCGGGCGGGCATGCGGAACCAGGCCCTGGAGAGGGCCGCGTTCACTTGCCGCGTCCGTCGGGCGACCGTGCACGTGTCGGACGTGCCGCTTGCCGCCCCGGCCACCCAGCCGCTCACCGGCGACCTTTTCGAGCGATCGCGTCGGCGGGCACCTGCCGCATCCGGCGGGGAGCCGGAGGGGCGGTGCGTCGGGGGTGAACCCGGGTGGCGCTCGTTGCGCCGCCAATGAAGCTACGAGCCGGTCGGCGGGGAAACCAAAACTCCACCGGTCTGCCCAGCTCAGCCAAGGGTTACCGGCGGTAGTACCCGCACAATTCTGCCCGAAATGCCCGTTTTAGCCGTCGATTCGTAGATCAAACATCACGGTGGCGTGACTCACCTCACGGTTTCATTCCGGCAGGCCTGCCACCGACATCGACACATTGCGACCACGAGAACACGCGGCGCGGTCGGATCAGAGGCAATTCCCGTCAGCCTCGTCGACCACCCGTGACGCCTGACACAAGGGCCCGTTGGTCATGGCGACCTCCCCGTATCCGCCCCCGACCGCCAACCGCACCCACCAGAGGAGAACCCGTGCCGCGCATGCTCGACGTCAGCGACGAGGTCCGGTCCGAGATCGGCGACGACGAGGCGGACCGCCTCCTCGGCGGCGACCGCGCACCCGACAGCTACGAATGCACCTCCTGCCGCACCTCCGGCGACACCCACGCGGAGCCCACCAGCACCGTCCTGTTCGTCGGCGAGGAGACCGCCGTACTCGCCTTCGCCCACGCCCGCTGCATCCCGTCCCAGGTGGTGCCGGTGGCCGAGGAGCAGTTGGTCGGCGCCGTCCGCAGCATCAGCCAGGCCCAGACCGGCGCCCCGGCCGCGCCCGCGCACCCGCTGGTGCCCATTCCCGCGCCGACCCCGGCGACCGTCCCCACCGCCCAGCCCAGCGCACCGGGCCAGGCCGCCATCCTCGGCATCACCTGCGGGCTGGTGCTGCACGGCAAGGTCGGGCACGCCTCGCTGGTCGTCGAGCCGACCGGCCCGGTCGGGCGCCCCGGCAGCACCTCGGGCGAGGACGAGTTCCTCGACCTGCTCCAGGACGCCGGCTTCCAGGCCATCACCGACCTCGACGAGACCCCGGACCAACTGGGCGGCTGGTCGGTCCTGGTGGCGATGGGCAAGCTGCACGCGATCCTGCAGCCCGCTGCCGCCGGCGGCAGCACCGGCTGGTGGCAGGCGCACCAGCCGCTCCAGGTCACCGATGCCTGGCGGATGGCCGCGAGTCAGCTCTCCGAGGTCACCATGTACGCCGTCCCGGCCGGGATGGTGGGCCGTCAGCCGCGCGAGGACCTGCTCCGCCAGGCGCTGGAGCGGGCGGTGGCACTGGGCCAGGTGGTCGCCGCCTCCCTCCCCCTCGCCGGCACCTGAGCCCCTCGGCACCCGGGCCCGCCGACACCCGCCCTGTCGGCACCCAGCCCCAGCCGCGCGCCCGACCCAGGCGCGCGCCCGCCCCCGCCCCCTCAGCACCCAGCCCCAACCGCGCCCCGACCCGTCGGCACCCGGGCTCCACGCCCGGGCTCCGCACCCCGGCTCCGCACCCGCCGGAGCACCCGCCGGAGCACCCGCCGGAAGGCGGCCTCTCCCTCAGCACAAGCCGCCTTCCGGCCGGTCCCCGGCACCCCGCATCCCCGTGACCCCTCACTCGTTGGCCCCTGTGTGTACAGCTACGACGTCTCCGCGTCCCCCGGCCGGTCCACCACCGCCCCCCGCTCGATCCCCGGCATGCGCCCGTCGTACGACGCGGAGCACCCGCACTCGACGACGCCGATCTACGACGAGCTGTACTCCGAGTACCGGCGGCTGTTCCGCGCGCTCCCGGGCGACCGCTCGGGCGAGGAGGACCTGAAGTTCACCGGCTTCGCGGTCCGCGACGGCTACCCGGTGCTCGGCGAACCGCGCCCGTACCCGCCCCAGCACCAGGCCTTCCACAGCTACGGGGGGCAGCCGCCCGGCCTGCCGCAGTTCATGCCGAGCCAGCAGCACGGCCACTCCGCAGGGCACGCCACCGGCCACTCCGGCCACGGCGCCACCAGCCACACTGGCCACACCGGCCAAACCCACCACAGCACCACCGGCCACACCCACCACAGCGCGATGGGCCACACCGGCCACAGCGCCCCTCAGCCTCAGCCGCACCCCCACTCCGAGCCCGCCGCCCCGACCAGCGACGGCTTCGGCCAGGCCGCCCCGGCGGCCACCGCCCCTCAGCACACCCCGCCCCCGCCGCCCCAGTTCACCAACGGCCAGGGCTGGGTGGCCGCCGGCTACCTCGGCCCGATCCCGCACTCGATGCCCGCGCCGCCCCCGGCCCCCGCCCCGGCGATGGGCACCGCCACCGGCGTCGCCACCGCCGCGCCCACCGGCGGACGCCACCGCCAGATGCTCTCCCTCCCCCCGGGCCGCAACGGCGACCACCACTGAACCGCCCGCCTGCGCACCACTCACACGACCCGCACGACCCCGCACACACGACGAGGGCCCCGCCACCACCGTGACGGGGCCCTCGCCCACACCTACTGCCGGCACCCACCGACTACTGCCGGTGGATCACGACGTCCTACTTCCGCTTGCGCTTCTCCCGGACCCGCACCGAGATCGAGATCGGCGTCCCGACGAAGCCGAACTCCTCACGCAGCCGGCGCTCGATGAAGCGCCGGTAACCGGCCTCCAGGAAGCCCGAGGCGAACAGCACGAACCGCGGCGGACGGATGCCCGCCTGGGTGCCGAACAGGACGCGCGGCTGCTTGCCACCGCGGATCGGGTGCGGGTGGGCGGCCACCAGCTCGCCGAGGAAGGCGTTCAGCCGCGCGGTCGGGATGCGGGTCTCCCAGCCCTCCAGCGCGGTCTCGATCGCCGGGACGAGCCTCTCCATGTGCCGGCCGGTCTTGGCCGAGACGTTGACCCGGGGGGCCCACTGCACCTGGACGAGGTCGCGCTCGATCTCGCGCTCCAGGTAGAAGCGGCGCTCCTCGTCCATCTGGTCCCACTTGTTGTAGGCGATGACGACGGCGCGCCCGGCCTCGACGGCCATCGAGATGATCCGGGTGTCCTGCTCGGCGAGGGTCTCGCTGGCGTCGACCAGGACGACCGCGACCTCGGCCTTCTCCAGCGCGGAGGAGGTGCGCAGCGAGGCGTAGAAGTCGGCGCCGGCGGTCAGGTGGACCCGGCGGCGGATGCCGGCGGTGTCGACGAACTTCCAGGTCTTGCCAGCGAGTTCGATCATCTCGTCGACCGGGTCGCGGGTGGTGCCGGCCAGCTCGTTGACGACCACCCGCTCCTCGCCGGCGACCTTGTTCAGCAGGCTGGACTTGCCGACGTTCGGGCGGCCGATCAGCGCGATGCGACGCGGGCCGCCGGGGGCGGCGTCGCCGAAGGTCTGCGGCGGGGCCTCGGGCAGCGCGTCCATGACGGCGTCGAGCAGGTCGCCCGAGCCGCGGCCGTGCAGCGCGGAGACGGGGTGCGGCTCGCCCAGGCCCAGCGACCACAGGTAGGCGGCCTCGGCCTCGGTGGAGGGGCCGTCGACCTTGTTGGCGCACAGCACGGTCGGCTTGCCGGCCCGGCGGATGAGCTTGATCAGGGCTTCGTCGGTGTCGGTGGCGCCGACGGTGGCGTCGACCACGAACAGCACCGCGTCGGCCTGCTCGATGCCGAGCTCGGCCTGCGCGGCCACCATCGCGTCGAGGCCGAGGACGTCGATCTCCCAGCCGCCGGTGTCGACGACCTTGAAGCGGCGGCCGTTCCAGCTGGCCTCGTAGGTGACCCGGTCGCGGGTGACGCCCGGCTTGTCCTCGACGACGGCCTCGCGGCGGCCGATGATGCGGTTCACCAGGGTCGACTTGCCGACGTTCGGGCGGCCGACGATGGCCAGCACCGGCAGCGGTACGTGCTCGGCGCCGTCGAAGCCGTCCACGCCGTCGACGTCGAAGCCTTCCTCGGCGGCGATGGCCATGAACTCGGCGTAGTCGGCGGCGTCCAGTCCACCGTGGCCGGTGTCGGAGTGCTCTGCGGTCATGTTCGTCTGTTCCGTTTCCCGGCGCGGCCCTTCCCAGGGGCGCGCCGTGCGTACCTGCCCCGCTCGGGGCAGCGCGATGGTTGTCTCCGCGGCACCTCGGCGGCACCGCAGCTCATTCGGCCGTTCCGACCATTCCGGTCGTTCCGGTTGTTCAGACCATTTCGGTCGTTCCGGCCGTTCAGACCATTGTGGCCGTCCAGACCGGTCAGTTCTTCAGACCGGTCCGTCCATTCAGACCGACGACATCCCGGCCCGCTCCTCCACCAGCGCGGCGATCCGGTCGATCACCTGCTCCAGGGTGAGCTCGCTGGTGTCCACCAGGACGGCGTCCGCGGCCTGGGCCAGCGGGGCCGTCTTCCGGGAGGAGTCGGCGGCGTCCCGGCGGGCGAGGTCGGCGGCCATCGCGGTGATGGTCGCCTCGTCGACGCCCTTGGCGCGCAGCTCGGCCGCCCGGCGCTCGGCCCGGGCCTGCTCGGAGGCGGTCAGGAACACCTTGGCGGTGGCGTTCGGGAACACCACCGTCCCCATGTCCCGGCCCTCGGCGACGATGCCGCGCTCGGCGACCTCGGCGCAGCCGCGCTGCAGCTCCACCAGCCGGGACCGCACCGCCGGCACCGCGGAAACGGCGCTGACCTGCGCCGTCACCTCGGGGCCGCGGATCGGTCCGGAGACGTCCTGGCCGTCCACCGTGATGGTGGGACCGTCCGCGTCCGTGCCCGACACGATCACCGGCTTGCCGCACGCGACGGCCACCGCCTCCGGGTCGGCCACGTCGACGTCGTTGGCCAGCATCCACCAGGTCATCGCCCGGTACATGGCGCCGGTGTCCAGGAAGCTCAGGCCCAGCCGGGCCGCCACCGCCCGCGAGACGGTCGACTTGCCCGAACCGGAGGGTCCGTCGATCGCGACGACGACCGGGGCGTGCGCTCGGTCGGCAGTGTCCACGGGGCCGAACCTCTCTCTGGGCGTGAAAGCCGGGGCCTGGGGAGGCAGACGGCAGGGGATTGTCTCCCTCAAGGTTAATGGACCGCCGCCCTACCCACTCCGCCACCCGATCAGCCCAGTACCAGCCCCCTGCCAGCCCCCCTCGGCCCCGGGATCAGCCCCGGTACCGGCGCCGATATCAGCCCCGGGCTTCAGCCCCGGCTCCAGGCCCGGTATCAGCCCTGGTCGGGGCCCAGGACCTGCAGGACGGCGTTGCCCAGCCGGGGCCGCAGGTACTCCCCGTCCCACTCGATGCCGAGGATGCCGGCGGTGAAGGCCATCGGGATCTCGCGGCCGAGGAGGTCCCAGACGAACGGCACCTTGGAGACGTGCGAGGGGAAGTCGTTCACCGCGAAGGAGTCCCGGTGGTACGGGTTGGCGTCCGCCTCCCGCCAGCCGAAGGACTGGCGCAGCCGTGGCCCGTCGGGGGTCTGGGTGTGCGCGAGGAAGGCGGTGAGCCAGCCGGTCACCCGTGGGCCGCCGGACATCGACCGCCACTTGAAGAGCGAGCGCCAGAACTCGTCGTCGACCGCCCCGCCCGCCGCGGTCGCCGCGATCTCGTCGAGCACCGGGCGCAGTTCGGCGAACCACGGCGCCAGCCAGTCGAAGCGCTCCGCCAGCCCGGCGACCCGCGCCACCAGCAGCGCCCAGTCCTCGGCCGTGCCCTCCAGCCGGATCCGCGGGATGCCGCAGCGGGTCTCCCAGCGGAAGGCGTAGTAGGGGCTGACCACGTCCATCAGCGCCACCAGCGCGCAGGAGGCGTCGTCGGGCGTGGTCGTCGAGAACGCCGGCTGGAACAGCTCCACCAGCTCGGCCCCGACCGCCGCCGCCAGCGGCTCCCGCACCAGCCGGATCGACCGCGACCAGTCCGGCCCGGGCGCCGCCAGGGTGTCGTGGCGGACCACGATCGCTTCCCGGCGCCCCTCGGCGCCGCCGAACAGCGCCCGGTACCTCGGCGCGTACATCCGCGCGTGCACGGCCACCTCGTGCACCACCGCGTACCAGAGCACGTCCGGCGACAGGCTGAGCGGCAGGTGCTCCGCGAACGCGGCGTGGACCGCCCGCACCAGCAGGCTGCAGGTCGGCTCCGGCTCGGCGGGCTCCGGGTCCGGCGGCGTCGGCCGGGGCAGTTCGACCAGCGCTTCGACGCTGCGGTGGTGGATCCGGAAGTCCCCACCCACCACCGCCCGCAGGAACCGCTCGTTCCCCAGGTCCACCGGCCGGCCGTAGGACCCGTGCCGGGTCTCGCCCAGCGGCAACTCGATGATCACCCCTGCTCCCCCCTCAACCGAACCCCTCACCCGAAGCCCTCAACCGAACCGCTCGGCCGAACCCCTCACCCGAAGTCCCGGAAGCCGACCGGCCCCCGCAGCCCGATCAGTCCCGGACGCTCCACCCGCTCGCCCGCAGCGCCACCGTGAGCGGCTTGACCGCCCCCGGCGCCACCGACAGCTGGACGAAGCCCACCTGCTGGCCGGTCGAGTGCTCGATGACGACGTCCTCGATGTTGACCCCGGCCGCGCCGACCTCGCCGAACAGCCGGCCCAGCTCGCCGGGCTGGTCACCGAGCACCACGGCCACCGTCTCGTACCGGGTGGGCGGCGCGCCGTGCTTGCCGGGGATGCGGGCCTGGCCGGTGTTGCCGCGCCGCATGACCGCCTCGATCCCGGCCGCGCCCGCCCGGCGCTCGCCCTCCTCGGGGGCGTCCAGGGCGCGCAGCGCGGTGACGGTCTCCCCGAGGTCGGAGGCGACCTCCTCCAGGATGTCGGCGACCGCGCCGGCGTTGGCGGAGAGGATGTCGACCCACATGCCGGGGTTGGAGGCGGCGATCCTGGTGACGTCCCGGACGCCCTGCCCGGAGAGCCTTATGGCGGTCTCGTCGGCGTGCTCCAGCCGGGCGGCGACCAGCGAGGACACCAGCTGCGGGGCGTGCGAGACCAGGGCGACGGCCCGGTCGTGCGCGGCCGCGTCCATCACGATCGGCATCGCACCGCAGAGCGCGACCAGTTCCAGGGCGGCGTTGAGCGTCTCCGTGTCGGTGTCGTCGGTGGGGGTGAGCACCCAGGGGCGGCCCTCGAACAGGTCGGCGCGGGCGGCCAGCGGGCCGGAGCGCTCGCGGCCGGCCATCGGGTGGCTGCCGATGTAGTGGACGGTGTCGCAGCCGAGCGCGGCGACCTCGATGCACGGGCCGGCCTTGACGCTGGCGACGTCGGTGTACCAGCGGGCCAGGTTGCGGCGCTGGCAGTCGGCGAGCACCTTGCCGACGAGGGCGGGCGGCACGGCGATGATCGCCAGGTCGACCGGGCCGTCGGCCGGCTCGGTGATGCCGGCGCCGAGGGAGGCGGCGGTCCGGGCGGCGTCCGGGTCGGCGTCCTCCAGATGGACGGTCAGCCCGCGGCCGGCCAGGGCGAGCGCGGCGGAGGTGCCGATCAGTCCGGTACCGACGACGACGGCAGTGCGCATGGCGGGTCGCGCTCCTTCTCGAATTCTCGGGCTTCGCGTTCTGGGCTTCGCGTTCCGGGTCTCCCGGGCGGCCCGGCCTCGCGGGACTTCCCGGGCCACCCGGCCTCGCGGGACTTCGCGGTTCTCGGTCCGGTCGGCGCCCCGGCACGGGCCGGGAGCACCCGCGCCCCATCCTCTCGCATCCGCCCCACCCACGCCCCCACCGCCCACCCGTTGGGCAACCACGGCGGCCCCGCCCCCGTCCCACACCATGCGGACGCACGGTGGGCACGGCGGGCACCACAGGCACCACGAACGCGCCAGACCCGCCAGACCCGCCAACGGGCACACACGCCGCACCCCGCGAAATCCGGCGACGCCCGCACCGAAGCGGGGCAGACTGGCCGCCCGGGCACGGCGCGGGCGACACGCGGAACACGGCACGCGAACGAAGGGGTTGCGCATGGACGATCAGCACAGCGGCGACGATCAGCAGAACGGCGAGGACCGCCACGTCAGCGAGGCCGGGCCCCCGAAGCCCCCCGCCGTCCCCGCCCACCCGTCGGTCCTGGACTCCGTCGTGGTCTACGCCGAGGGCGCGGTGTGCCGCCGCCGGGCCAGCGTCCCGCTCCCGGCCGACGGCCGGCTGCGGCTGACCGGCCTGCCCTCCTCCCTGGACGGCCGCTCGCTGCGCGCCCGGGTGCTCGACGGCCCGAGCGGGACGGCGGTCACCGAGGCCCGGCTGGAGCTGCTCGCCGAGTTCCACGAGCCGACCGAACTCCCCAGGCTCCGCCGCGAGTTGGACGAGGCCATGGAGCGCCAGGGCGCACTCAACGAGCGCCGCCGACTGGTCCTGACCGCGATCGCCGAGACCTCCGCCCTGCGCGCCGTACCGCCACAGCGGCGGCGCGAGGAGCCGCTGCGGCGAACGCCCGCCGACGCCTGGCTGGAGCTGGCCGACTTCGTCGACAAGCGCCTGACCCGGCTCCAGCAGCGCGCCGAGGAGCTCACCCGGGAAGTCGAACTCGCTGACCACGAACGCGAGTTGGCCGCCGACCGACTGGACCGCGCGTCCACCGCCGGCCCCGCCCACCCGGTCGGGACCGCCGCCACCGTCCTGCTCACCCTCACCACCGCACCGGCCTCGGCACTCACCGCACAGCCCGCCCCGGAACCCGCCCGGGAGCCCGTCGCCCCAGCCCCAGCCCCAGCCCCCGCCCCCGCCCCAGCCCCCGAGGAGCCCCCCGCCCGGCTCGACATCGAGCTGGAGTACGGCGTCCCCGCCGCCCGCTGGGTGCCCGCCTACCGCCTCTCCTACCGCCACGGCGCCGACACCGGCCGGCTCGTCCTGCGCGCCTCCGTCGCCCAGCAGACCGGCGAGGACTGGACCGGCGTCCGGCTCGCCCTCTCCACCGCCGACCTCGACCGCCGCACCGACCTGCCCCGGCTCCGCTCGCTGCGGATCGGCCGCAGCCAGCCCGCCCCGCCGCCGTCCGGCTGGCGCGAGCCCCCGGCCGGCCTGGCCGACCTCTTCACCGGCTACGACGACGCCGGCGCCGGAGCCCGCTCGGCCCCGCGCCGCAAGGCCCCGCTCGCCGCCTCGGCGCCCGGCCCGTACGGATCCGCCGCCCGGCTCAACCGCCTCGGCGGCGCCCGGCCCGCCGGTCCCCGGCCTGCCGACGCCGGCCTCGTGGCCGACGCCGCCCGGCTGGCCGCCCCCGCCGGGCGCGGCGGCACCCTGGACATCGACGAACCCGTCCCGGCGCCCCCGCCCGCCCCGGGCGGCTTCGCCGGATACGGCGGTGCGCCCGCCGCCGCCCCGATGCCCCAAGCCCCCCTGCCGCAAGCCTCGATGTACCAAGCCTCGATGCCCCAGGCCTCCGCGCCGCCGCCCGCCCCCGTGGCGCCGGGCGGCGCGCCCCCGCCGGACCTGCACCCGCTCGCCCGCCGCTCCCGCCGAAGCGGCGGCGGCACCGAGGCCCCCGGCGCCGGCTTCGCCCCGGACGCCTCCCTGCTCGACTACCCCGGCCTCGTCCTGGCCGGCCCCGACGCACCCGCCACCCACCGCGGCACCCTGCACCCCCAGGCCGAGCAAGCCGAGCAGGCCGACCACTACGGGCCGGCGGCGATGGTCCCGGGCGGCACCGGCGGCGAGCGGGTACGCCACCTGGCGCTCCCCCGGCACGCCGTCCCGCCCCGCGAGTCGGCGGGCTCCTTCGACCACCGCTTCGACTCCGCCGCCCCCGCCGACATCCCGTCCGACGGCACCTGGCACACCGTCACGATCGACGAGATCCCGGTGTCCGTCCGCCCGGAGTACGTCACCGTCCCCGCCGTCGAGGAGAAGGTGTACGCCACCCTGGTGCTCGCCAACCGGACCGACCGCGCCGTGCTGGCCGGCCCGGTCGAGGTCACCGTCGACGACGAGTTCCTGCTCACCGCCGCCCTGCCCACCCTCGCCCCGGGCGGGCTGCGGAGCCTGGGCATCGGGGTCACCGAGAGCATCGAGGTGGCGCGCCGCACCGAGCTGCACGAGTCCACCGCGGGCATGCTGAGCAGCAGCACCGTGCTCGACCACCGGGTGCACGTCCAGCTGGCGAACCGGCTCGGCCGCACCGTCACCGTGGAGGTCCGCGAGCGCGTGCCGGTCACCTCCGACGCCGAGATCCGGATCGAGGAGCGGGCCGACTGGCAGGCCCCGGCGGTCTCCACGCCGGACTGCCCGCCCAGCACCCGGCTCTGGCGGGTCGAGCTGCCGCCCGGCGGCCGCACCGACCTGGACGGCGGCTACCAGATCAAGATCCCGGCCGGAAAGGCCATCGTCGGTGGAAACCGGAGGAACTGAACGATGACCGGAACGACCATCCCCCTCCCCGTCACCGCCGCCACCTGCCTGGAGGACCGCAGCCAGGTCGAACGCACCGCCACCGTCGACCTCGCCGCGGGCGTCCAGCGGCTGCGCCTGGGCCCGCTCACCGCGCTCGCCGTCGACCGCACCCTGCGCGTCGAGACCACCGCCCCCGGCACCCGCGTGCTGGACGCCCGGATCGTCCGCGACTGGATCCCCCGCGCCCCGCTGCCGCCCGGCCCGGAGGACTCCCGGCTGCGCCACCGGCTGCACGAGCTGGAGACCGCGAGCCGCCTCGCCGACCAGACCCGCGCCCGCCTGGAGGCCCGGCTGGCGCTGCTCGCCCAGCTCTCCGCCGACCTGCTGCGCGAGATCGGCGAGGGCGCCGGGATCGGCGAGCTCGAACGCACCCGCTGGGCCCGCGAACTGGACCGGGTGGACGCCGAACGCGAGCGCCACGGCGAGGAGCTGCGGACTACCCACTCCCGGCTGCGCCGCCTGGACCAGGAGCGCTCGCAGGCCCTGATCGCCCTCGACCAGGCCGAGGAGGAACCGGCCGAACTGGTCGCCCACCTGGAGCTCACCGTCGAGGCGGCGCAGCCCGGCCCGAGCGGGCTGGCCGTCACCCACCTGGTGCCGTGCGCCCTCTGGCGCCCCTCGTACCGGGCCACCCTGGACGGCGGGAGCCTGCGGCTGGAGTCGGAGGCGGTGGTCTGGCAGCGCACCGGCGAGGACTGGACCGGCGTCCGGCTCACCTTCTCCACCGCCCGCTCGGCCCTCGCCACCGACCCGCCCGCCGTCGCCGAGGACGTCCTGATGCTGCGCGAGCGCACCGCGGAGGAGCGCCGCACGGTCGAGGTGGAGCTGCGCGAGGAGGCGATCAGCGCGCTCGGCCCGACCACCGGGGTGCCGGGGGTGGACGACGGCGGGGAGGTCCGGGTGCTGCCCGCGCCCGCCCCGGCCACCGTGCCCTCCGACGGCCGGGCGCACCGGGTGCCGCTCGGCGCCTTCACCGGGCAGGCGAGCAGCGAGTACGCGTGCGCGCCGGAGCTGTCCCCGCTGGTGACCCAGGTGGTCCGGTTCCGCAACGCGGCCGGGCACCCGCTGCTGGCGGGTCCGGTCGAACTGGTCCGCGGCAGCGGCTTCACCGGTCGGGGCGAGCTGGGCTTCACCGCCGCCGGGGCCGACGCCGAGCTGGCGTTCGGCAGCTCGGACGGCTACCGGGTGGTCCGCGAGGCCGAGGAGCGCCAGGCCACCGCCGGGCTCACCGGCCGCCAGACGACCACCCGGACGGTGCGGCTGCACCTCTCCCGCTTCTCCGGCCCGGAGGAGCGGGACGAGCAGGTCGTCGCGGTCCGCGAGCGGGTGCCGGTCTCCGAGGTGTCGGCGGTGGAGGTGCGGCTGCGCAAGGAGGAGTGCTCCCCGTCGCCGGACGCCTTCGACGCCGAGGGCATCCTCCGCTGGGACGTCCCGCTCGGGCCCGGCGCCCGTCGGACGGTCACGCTCGTCTACGAGGTCTCCGCCACCGCCAAGGTCGCCGGGCTCTGAGGAGCCCGGCCTCCGCCGCCGTCCGAACACCGGTCCGCTCGTGACGACCGCTCAGGACCAAACCGGGTAGAACAGGAACATGATCCTCCACCTCGCACCCCTGGACGACTGGCTGTCCGACCCCGGTCGGCCGTACACCACCGCGTCGCTGCTCACCGACGGGTTCATCCACTGCTCGGCGGACGAACAGACGGCGCTCGCGGTGGCCAACGCCTTCTTCGCCGACACTCCCGACCCACTGATGGCGCTGCTGATCGAGGAGTCACAGGTGGAACCGATGGTCAAGTGGGAGGCCCCGCACGGCGCACCGCCGCCCGGGGCCACCCCCGGCCTGCTGTTCCCGCACGTCTACGGACGGCTCAACCGCTCCGCCGTCAAGGGCCTGCTGAAGGTCGAACGCGGCCCGGACGGCCGCTGGGCCGCCCTCACCCCCTGGAGCTGACGCCCAACCCCCGACGGCCCACCCCCGACGGCCGACCCCGACGGCCCACCCGGCCCGGTGCACAACCAGCCCCGGTCACAACCAGCCGGTCGGCCAGCTCACAACCAGCCCCGCTCCCGGGCCGCCATACCGGCCTGGAAGCGGGTGGTGGCGCCCAGCGAGCGCATCAGGCTCTGCAACCGGCGCTGCGTGGTGCGGGCGCTCCAGCCCAGCGACCGGGCGATCGACTCGTCGGTGAGGCCGGCCGCCAGCAGGCCCAGCAGCTTGCGGTGGTCGGCCTCCGGCTCCAGCGTCGCGTCCCCGGTGCCGATCGCGGCCTGCAACTGGACGGCGCGCTCCCACTCCGCCTCGAACAGCGTGTCCAGCGCCTGGAGCAGCGCGGAGGGGTGGATGACGTACGCGGCGTCGAGGACGCTGTCGCCCACGCTGATCGGGATGATCGCCATCCGGTCGTCCGAAATGATCATCTTCATCGGCAGCGACGGCCGGACCCGGGCCTCCTCGCCGTCCGCGACCCCGGCCAGGATGTTCCGCTCCAGCCGGCCCGGCCAGGCCACCGCGTCCCGGTCGTAGACGGTCCGCAGCCGCAGACCCTCCCGCAACCGCCGCCGCTGCAACGGGATCGGGGTCACCGGATCCTGGATGTACGGCGGGCGGTCGAAGCCGCGGACCTGGTACTGGCTGGTCTCGGTGATGTGCTCCAGCCGCTGCGCGATCGCCTCGCCACCGGTCAGCACCTCCACCGAGTGCGCCGGATCGGTGTACCGCGAAGCCTCCCGGAAGGCGTCCATCAGGCGGTGCATCTCGGCCCGGGCGTGCCGCAGTTCGGACTCTCGGTGGCCGATCAGGGTGCCGATCGCGACATCGGGGGCGACCGGCAGGTAGCGCTGCCGGTCCACCGGCGCCCGGGTCGCCATGCCCTGCTGCGCCAGGCGGTCCAGGGCGCGCACGCTCTGCTGGAGCGTCAGGCCGCAGCCCTCGGCCAGTTCCTCCGCGGTGGACTGCGGATTGGCCACCAGCGCCGCGTAGACCTGTCCGTCCGGCTCGGCCAGTCCCAGTGCGCTGAGTGGTGCATCCGACACGACGCCGTCTCCCCCGTTCGCCCCCCCACCGGCGCCGGCCTTGGCGCAGTCCCGCCACTGGGCGGGTGGTGGTCCGGTGGCAATCCTCTGCCACAGATCATGGCACTGACAAGGCCGTGACCAGGGGTTGCGGCCCGCCTCGCACCCCGCCCACCCCCGCCGGACGACCGAGGGCCTCCCCGCCTTTCGACGGGGAGGCCCTCTACAGAAGCCCGAATATACCGACCGGTCTACAGACTCCGGCGGGAATATACCGACCGGTCTATATAGCCCGACCGGAATATACCGACCGGTCTACAGACCGACCTCGCGCATCAGCTGACCGACCTCGGGGTTGGTCAGACGGCGCAGCCAGCCCGACTTCTGGTCGCCCAGCGCGATCGGGCCGAAGTGCGTGCGCACCAGCTTCTCGACCGGGAAGCCGGCCTCGGACAGCATCCGGCGGACGATGTGCTTGCGACCCTCGTGCAGGGTCACCTCGACCAGGTAGTTCTTGCCGACGTTGGAGATCACCTTGAAGCTGTCGGCGCGCGCGAAGCCGTCCTCCAGCTCGATGCCCTGCGCCAGCTGCTTGCCCAGGTCGCGCGGGATCGGGCCCTGGATGGCGGCCAGGTAGGTCTTGGTCACGCCGTACCGGGGGTGGGTGAGACGGTGGGCCAGCTCGCCGTGGTTGGTGAGCAGGATGATGCCCTCGGTCTCGGTGTCCAGACGGCCGACGTGGAACAGCCGGGTCTCCCGGTTGGTCACGTAGTCGCCGAGGCACTGGCGCCCGTCCGGGTCCTCCATGGTGGAGACCACGCCGGCCGGCTTGTTGAGCGCGAAGAACAGGTACGACTGGGTGGCGACGGTCAGGCCGTCCACCTTGATCTCGTCGTTCTGCGGGTCGACCCGCTTGCCCTGCTCGGTGACGAGCTTGCCGTTGACCTGGACCCGGCCCTGCTCGATCAGCTCCTCGCAGGCGCGGCGGCTGCCGATGCCCGCCCGGGCCAGCACCTTCTGCAGGCGCTCGCCCTCGGGCTCGCCGAAGGTCTTGGGCAGCTTGACGGCCGGCTTGTCGTGCCGGGCGAGGACGGCGTCCTCGATCTTGGCCTGCAGCTCGCGCGAGCGCTGCGGCTGGCGGCGCGGGTCGCCCGGGGCGCCCTGGCCCTCACGGCGCGGGCGCGGGGCCGGGCTGGGGCGACGCCCGGAGAAGCCGCCGCGGGCGGGGGTGGCGTTGGGGCCGCCGCCGTACTCGGGGCGGTCGTAGCGCCGCTCCTCGGGCCGCAGCGGGCGGTCCGGGTACCGGTTGTCGTCACGCCGGTCGTCCCGGCGGCTGTCACGCCCGTACGAGCCGGAGCCCGAGCCGGAGCCGCCGCGCGAGCCGGAGCCCGAGCCGGACCCGCCGCCGTACGAGCCGCCGCGCGAGCCCGAACCGGACCCGCCGCCGTACGAACCCCCGCGCGAGCCGGAGCCCGAGCCGGACCCGCCGCCGTACGAGCCGCTCCGCGAACCCGAGCCGGACCCGCCGCCGTACGAACCCCCACGCGAGCCGGAGCCCGAGCCGGAGCCGCTGCGACCGCTGCCGCTGCCGCTGCCGCCGTAGGAGCCGCCGCCCCGGCCCCCGCCCTGTCCGCTGCGACCGCTGCCGCCGCCGCTGCCGTTCCTGCCGTTGCCACTGCTACGCATCAAAGTGTCCGTACGTCGTTACCGTCTGGGATGTGCGGTCGTTTCGGCCGACCTCACCGCCCCCTACCGATCAGGCGCAGCCCGACCGGCCTCGCCACTGCCGTCCACGGCCTTCACGGCAGCGGCGGCGACCGCCTCCGCGATCATCGTGCCCTCCAGGGACTCCGCTTCCACGTCGTCGACCTCGGGCAGGAAGGGAGCAAGCTCCGGCAGCTCGTCCAGGCCGCGGAGCCCCATCCGTTCCAGGAAGTAGTTCGTCGTCCGATACAGGATCGCACCTGTTTCGGGCTCGGATCCGGCCTCTTCCACCAGTCCTCGCTGTACCAGGGTACGCATCACGCCGTCACAGTTCACACCGCGGACGGCGGAAACCCTCGATCTGGACACCGGCTGCCGGTAGGAGACGACCGCCAGGGTCTCCAGTGCGGCCTGCGTGAGCCGGGTCTGCTGGCCGTCCAGCAGGAAGCGGTCGACGGCCGGAGCGCAGGTGTCCCGGCTGTAGAACCGCCACCCGCCGGCGATCAGCCGCAGGTCGAATCCGCGGCCCTGGGCGGTGTATTCGGCGGCCAGTTCGCGCAGCGCCGCGGCCACCTGCGCCCGGGGCCGCTCCAGCACGCCGGCCAGCCGCTCCTCCCCGGCAGGCTCGTCGACGACCATCAGGATCGCCTCCAGCTCGGCCTTCAGTCCGGCCCCGGCCACCTCCTCGCCCTCGGCCGAATCAGCACCCTCGGCCCGGTCAGCACCCTCGGCCGGATCGGCGACGCCGACCAGATCAGCGACGCCGGAAGTCGACGGGGCCGACTTCTGGTGGACGACCCGGGCCTCGCCCTCCGACGAGACACCCACGGACGCCGCCACCGGCTTCACCGGCCCCGCCGCCGGCCCCGCCGCCGGCCCCGCCGCCGGCCCCGCCGCCGGCTCCGACAGCAGCTCCGGCTCCGGCAGCAGCTCGAAGGCCGGCTCCAGCCACTCCCCGTCCCGCGGCCGCCCCGGCAGCCCGAGCGGGCGCCGCACCGGCCGCCCGCCGCCCCCGCCGCTCCCACTCAGGCTCCCGCTCCCACTCGGGCTCCCGCTCCCACCACTCATCGGCTCTCCTCCCGCTCCCGCTCGCCCACCGGCCGGTCGAACTCGTCCGTCACCTCGACCGCGCCCCGGTCCGCCTCCGCCACCCAGCGCACCAGCAGTTCACCCAGCGCCTCCGGCTGCTCGAAGGCCAGCACCCGCTCCCGGTACAGCTCCAGCAGCGCCAGGAAACGGGCGACGACCACCAGCTCGTCCGGCGCGTCCGCGACCAGCCGCTGGAACGACGCCTCGCCGAGCTCGGTGAGCAGCCCGACCACCAGCCCGGCCTGCTCGCGCACGCTGACCGGCGGGCTGTGGATGTGGTCGACGTACACGACGGGCTTCGGCTTGGGTTCCATGGCCCTGGCCGCCAGCTCCGCGAGCCGCTCCGGGCCGATGGTGATGACCACCTCGGGCAGCAGCCCGGCATGCCGGGGCTCCAGCCCGACGGTGCGCGGGCGTCGGGCCAGCTCGGCGGCCCAGCGCTCGCCGAAGAGAGCCGCCGCCCGCTTGTACGCCCGGTACTGCAGCAACCGGGCGAACAGCAGGTCGCGGGCCTCCAGCAGCGCCAGGTCCTCCTCGTCCTCGACCTCGGCGGCGGGCAGCAGCCGGGCGGCCTTGAGGTCGAGCAGGGTCGCGGCGACGACCAGGAACTCGGTCGCCGCGTCCAGGTCCCAGTCCGGGCCCATCGCCCGGATGTGTGCCATGAACTCGTCGGTGACGGTGGCCAGCGCCACTTCGGTGACGTCGAGCTTGTGCTTCGCGATCAGGCTGAGCAGCAGGTCGAAGGGGCCTTCGAAGTTGTCCAGCCGCACCCGGAAACCGCCCCGCGGCTGTTCCTCGGTCGCGTTCACGGCGGTGGTGGGTGGTTCGGCGGTGCTCGGCATGACGATCCATCTTCACCCGGCCCGGCCGCCCGCCCCGCCCCCGGGGCCGTCGACACGCCGTCGACACCGCAGGACGCCGACACGCCACACCAGGGATGCCGCGCCGGGGATGCCACACCGGGACCGCCGCACCGGAGGCACCGCACCGGCAGCACCAGAGGCACTGCCGACGCCCGGGAAGGGGCCTAGCGGCCGCGCAACCGCCGGACCAGGATGGAGGCCTCACCGCGCTGCTCCAGGTCCGCCAGGACGACCGCGATGGCCTCCCGGACGATCCGCCCGCGGTCCACGGCCAGGCCGTGCTCACCGCGCAGCACCAGCCGGGCGTGCTCCAGGTCCATGAGCTCCTCGGCGGACACGTACACGGTGATCTTCTCGTCGTGCCGCTCGCGCCCGCTGGGGCGGCGCGGCGCGCGGCCGCGCGGCCGGGCGCGCCCGGTGCCGCCGGCCTGCTCCTCGGCGGCGCCGGGGTGCTGGCGGCCGGCCGGCACGGCGCCCTGGGGCCCGGCTGACGAGGCGGAGCGCTGGGCGGGCGGCTGGGCGCCCGCCGGTGCGCCGGCGGCCGACTGCTGGTCCTGGGACGGCTGCCGCCCGGCCTCGCCGGTGCGCTGGGCGTCCTCGGCGCCTTCGGCGCCGTCCGTGCCGTGGACGGTCCGCGCGGTCTCCGCTCTGGCTGCCTCGGCGGCCGGACGCGGCGCGAGGGAGGGCGACAGCGCCATCCCGCCGGTGGTCCGGAACAGCTCGTCGGCCCCCGGGAGACTCACTCGGCGGGGCGGCACCGGTCGAGCACCTCCCTGGCGAGCTGGCGGTAGGCGGCGGCACCGACCGAGTTGGTCGCGTACGTGGTGATGGGCTCGCCGGCGACGGTGGTCTCCGGGAAGCGCACGGTCCGCCCGATGACGGTGTGGAAGACGTGCTCGCCGAACGCCTCGACGACGCGCGCCAGCACCTCGCGGCTGTGCACGGTGCGCGAGTCGTACATGGTCGCGAGGATGCCGTCCAGGCGCAGCTCGGGGTTGAGCCGCTCGCACACCTTCTCGATGGTCTCGGTCAGCAGTGCGACGCCGCGCAGCGCGAAGAACTCGCACTCCAGCGGGACGATGACGCTGTGAGCGGCGGTCAGCGCATTGACCGTCAGCAGGCCCAGCGAGGGCTGGCAGTCGATGATGACGAAGTCGTAGTCGGGCAGCAGCGGCTTCAGCGCGCGGGCCAGCGCGGACTCCCGGGCCACCTCGCTGACCAGCTGCACCTCGGCGGCGGAGAGGTCGATGTTGGACGGCAGCAGGTCCATGCCCGGCACGGCCGTCTTGAGCAGCACTTCATCGGCCGTCAGGCCCCGCTCCATGAGCAGGTTGTAGACGGTGACGTCGAGCTCCATCGGGTTGACGCCGAGGCCGACCGAGAGCGCGCCCTGCGGGTCGAAGTCGACGAGCAGCACCCGGCGGCCGTACTCGGCCAGCGCGGCGCCCAGGTTGATGGTCGACGTGGTCTTGCCGACGCCGCCCTTCTGGTTGCACATGGCGATGATCTGCGCGGGGCCGTGCTCGGCGACCGGGGCGGGGATCGGGAAGTACGGCAGCGGGCGGCCGGTCGGGCCGACCCGCTCGCGGCGCTGGCGCGCGGCGTCGGGGGCCAGCGTGGCGGCGTACTCCGGGTCCGGCTCGTACTCGGCGTCCGGGTCGTCGTAGGCACCGTAGGCGAACTCGCCGTAGGCCAGGCCGTAGGCCGCCAAGTCGGCGTCGTGATCGGTCACCGTGGTCACCTGCGCTGTGTTCTGGCGTGCTTCGAAGGTACGGAGTGCGACCGAGCCGACCTCGGCCGAGCCCACGGAGGGCTGCCGGGCCCCGGGCTCCTCACTCGGCTGGCCGGCGGTGCGCTCCGCCAGTCCTGGCTGACCACCCCCGGGAGCAAATGTCGACTCATTCACAAGTCGTCTTACCTCCTTGGGCATCCAGGACTCTATGTCGATTCGTCAGCGTGGCAGCATGCCGACGGTTTGCGACTCTAGGCCGTTCAAGGCGTTCGCAGCAACACAATCCACGGTAGTGGGCCGGATGTGTCGACTATCGGGCGGGCCGATGTCAAGGGATGAGTAGGCCGTTGACCCTAACGTTTCTGCGGTGGGGTGACACGACCGACAGAAATTGACGACAGAGCGACCCGCCCGCTCAACCACCCGTTCACGGGCACGGCGAAGCCCCCGGCCCGAGGGGATCGGGTCGGGGGCGAACGACCGCCGGGCGGCCTACCGGATCACTGGATCGCCAGATCAGCGGATCGCCGGATCAGCAGATCACTGGATCACCGGATCAGGCGAGCACGCTCTCCAGCGAGACCGACTCCAGGCCGAAGGCCTCGGCCACGGCCGGGAAGGTGATCTGGCCCTCGTGCACGTTCAGGCCCTTGGCGAGCGCCGGGTCACGGCGCAGCGCCTCCTTCCAACCGCGGTTGGCCAGCTCGACGACGTACGGCATCGTCGCGTTGGTCAGCGCGTAGGTGGAGGTGTTCGGGACGGCGCCCGGCATGTTGGCCACACAGTAGAAGACCGAGTTGTGGACCTGGAAGGTCGGCTCGGCGTGCGTGGTGGCGTGCGAGTCCTCGAAGCAGCCGCCCTGGTCGATGGCGATGTCGACGAGCACGGAGCCCGGCTTCATGCGGGAGACCAGCTCGTTGGTGACGAGCTTCGGGGCCTTGGCGCCCGGGATCAGCACCGCGCCGATGACCAGGTCGGCCTCGATGACGGCCTTCTCCAGCTCGAAGGTGTTGGAGACGATGGCCTTGATCTTCGTGCCGAAGATGCGGTCGGCCTCGCGCAGCTTGTTGATGTCGCGGTCGAGCAGGGTCACGTCGTAGCCCATGCCGATGGCGATGGTGGCCGCGTGCCAGCCGGAGACGCCACCGCCGATGACGACGGCCTTGGCCGGGTGGGTGCCGGGCACGCCGCCGGGCAGCACGCCGCGGCCGCCGGCCGGGCGCATCAGGTGGTACGAGCCGACCTGCGGGGCGAGACGGCCCGCGACCTCGGACATCGGGGCGAGCAGCGGCAGCGCGCCGTTGCCGAGCTGCACGGTCTCGTACGCGATGGCGGTGGTGCCCGAGGCGATCAGCGCGTCGGTGCCGGCGCGGTCGGCCGCCAGGTGCAGGTACGTGAAGAGGGTCTGGCCCTTGCGCAGCCGGTGGTACTCGGAGGCGATGGGCTCCTTGACCTTCAGCAGCAGGTCGGCCGTGGCCCACACCTCGTCGGCGGTGGGGAGGATGGTGGCGCCGGCGGCCACGTACTCCTCGTTGGGGATCGAGGAGCCGACACCGGCGTTGTCCTCGATGTAGACCGAGTGTCCGTTGCGGACCAGCTCATGCACGCCGGCGGGCGTGATGGCCACGCGGTACTCGTGGTTCTTGACCTCGCGGGGGATGCCGACCTTCACGGCTAAACACGTCCTCTTGCCATGGGGGTCCCTACCGGAGAAGACCGGCGGGCGACGCGCACGTGGGGAAGCCTCCGGGGCGGGGATCGCTGCGCGACTGAGTTCGAGTGTAATGAAGCCCAGTCGGCGTGTCAGCCTTCCAAAGTGAATAAATCTGCCGAACACATTGGCAGGTTCGTAGGCTTCCCTTGCGATCTTCCCACCAAAGGTGTGTTAACCGGGCATCTTCGACAATACCTCCGAAATACCCCTCACCACCCGGCGTCGACGCGTTCCCGCAGGTCCGCGAGGGCGGCCCCGACGGCCTCCCGGCCGCGCTCGTCGCCGAGCCTGCGCAGCACCGCCAGCGCGGCCCGGTACTCGCGGTCCGCCTCGTCGAAACGGCGCTGCGCGGTGTGCGCCTCGGCCACCCGGGCGAGCAGCCGGGCCTCGGCGGCGGGCTCCCCCATCGACTGCCGCAGGCCGAGCGCCCGCCCGTACCAGTCGGCGGCGCGCACCGCGTCGCCGAGCGCGCGGTGGCAGCCGGCGGCGCCCTCCAGGGCCCGGGCGCAGAGCGGTTCGTCCCCGGCCGTGCGGGCGTGCTCCAGGGCGGCCCGGTAGTGCGCGACGGCCTGCTCCCAGCGGCCCGCGGCGGCCTGCAGGTCGCCCAGGTTGAGCAGCGCGGCCGAGGCCCGGCGGGGTCGGCCGTGCCGCTCGGCGACGGTCAGCACCAGTTCGTGCAGCCGGTAGAGGTCGGCGGGGGCGGCGCCGGTGAGCGGCAGGGTCCGCAGCAGCGCGGTGACCAGCCGGCCCGCCGAACCGTCCAGGTCGCCCTGGCCGATCGCGTCGGCCACCGCCCCGAGCAGCAGGTCCCGCTCGCCGAGCAGCCACTCCCGGGCGTGCGCCGCCGAGCCCAGCCGCAGGGCGGCGGGCAGCGGGTCCGGCCCGGGGCCGCCCGACGGGTCCAGCAGGGCGCGGGCCGACTCGGTGAGCCGGACCAGCCGCTCCAGCAGCCGGGCCCGGGCGAGCTCGGTCTCGGCGGGCCGGTCCTCCTGCTCGCGCAGCCGGACCAGCCTCGGGTAGAGACGGCCGGGCACCCGGTAGCGCGGGCTGCCGTCGGCGGCCGGCGCCTCCTGGCCGAGCAGCTCCCGTTCGGCCAGTGCGGCGAGCGTCACAGCCGCCTCCGGTGCCGGGCAGCCGACCAGGGCGGAGGCGGTGCGCGGGTCGGCGGTCTGCGCCGGGGCCAGGGTGAGGGTGCGCAGCATCCGCGCCTGGGCGGCCGGGAGGGTGCCGTACAGCAGGGTGAACGCGCCGATCAGCGGGTCGCTGTCGGGGACGGGCACCGGCTCGGCCGGCTCCGGGCCGGGCTTCACCCAGGCCGCTTGCTCCCCGGCCGTCTCGGCGGCGGCGGGCTCCGGCGCCGGGCCCTCGGCCGGCTTCTCCCCCGACGGCGAGGTCGTCGCGGCCTTCCCGGCCTTCCCGGGCGTGGACGCCTGGGCAGCCTTCAGCCCCTGAACGGGCTTCGCGGCCTTCCCCGAGGCCGTGCCCTGTACGGGCTTCGCGGCCTTCCCCGACGCCGCCCCCGGTACCGGCTTCGCCGCCTTCCCGGGCGTCGGCGCCTGGGCGGTCTTCGGCCCCTGGACGGGCTTCTCCGCCTTCTCCCCCTCCCCCTTCGGCGCCGCCGACCGCGCCGACTCCTCGCCCACCACCCGGGTGAGCTCGCGCGCCGCCTCGGTGACGGCCGCCTTCGGGTCGCCGCGCAGCCACCCGGCCATCAGCCGAAGCGCGGCCGGCCGGGCCGCGCAGGCCTCGGCCAGGTCGGCGCCGCCGACCGGGTCGCAGGAGATCCGGGTGCCGCCGACCAGGTCGGCGAGCAGTTCGCCGGAGGCCTGCCGGTCGAGCCCGCCGAGGATCACCGGGTCGATGTCCTCGATGCCGGTGAGCGGCCCGGCGGTGGTGGCGAGCACCAGGCAGCCGGGTTCGTCGGCGAGCAGCGGCCACAGCTGCCCGGCGTCCCGGACGTCGTCCAGCACCAGCAGCACCCGGCGGCCCACGAGCGCCTCGCGCAGCGCGACGCAGGCGGGCTCGTCCCGCCCGTCCCCGGTGGCGCCGGGCAGCGGCACTGGGGCCTCGGGGTCGAGTTGCTCCAGCAGCAGCCGGGCGGCCCGGGCGGGCGTCACCCGGCCGCCGTCGGGGGCGGACAGGCGCGCGAAGAGCACGCCGTCGGGGTGGTCCGCAGCGGCGGTGCGGGCGAAGCGGACCGCCAGCGTGGTGCGGCCGGAGCCGGGGCGGCCGGCCAGCACCAGCACCGGGCTGCGGCCGGTGGCCGGGCGCGCGGCGGCCGCCCGCAGCGCGGCCAGCTCGGTGCGCCGCCCGACGAACAGTGCGGGCCCGGCCGGCAGCCGGTCGAGGCCCGGAACGGCCCCGACGGGCGCGTCGGGGCCGGGGTCCATCGTCGCCGTCTTCCTCGCCACCCGTGCCACTCCCGACGTCATCCGGCCTCAGCGGAGGCGGCCCGGGACGGGCGCCCTGTCTGCGAAGCGTAGTTCGACCGTCCGGCTCAGCCGAGGTGACATCCGGTCGTACGAACCGGTAAATCACCCTCGCGGATCAACAGCAGGGTGCTCAGGAGGCGTACGGGCCGTTCGCTCACCCCTCGAAGGGCCGGGCCGGCCAGGGCGAGTCCGCCGGGCGCAGCCCGTCCAGCCCGTCCGGTCCGGTGAGCGCGGCGTGCACGGCGAGCGTGCCGGTGATCAGGGTCGGGTTGTGCAGCCGCCCGGCGTGGATCAGCCGGATCAGGTCGGACACCGGCACCCAGGCGACCTCGATCTCCTGCTCCTCGCCCTGCGCCGCGTAGCGCTCGCCCTCGGCCTCCGCGAGGTCGGTGGCGAGGAACATCCGCAGCGCCTCGTCGGTGCCGCCGGGGGAGGTGTAGTAGTCGGCGAGGATGCGCCAGGTGTCGGCCTTGCAGTGCGCCTCCTCGTACAGCTCGCGCTGCGCGGCGTGCCACGGGTTCTCGCCGGGCACGTCGAGCAGGCCGGCGGGCAGCTCCCACAGGCGCTGGCGGACGGGGTGGCGGTACTGCCGCAGGACCAGCACCCGCTGCTTGTCGTCCAGGGCGAGCACGGAGACCGAGCCGGGGTGGGTCTGGTAGTCGCGGCGGGCCCAGCTGCCGTCGGGCATCCGGACCTCTTCGCTGCGCACGCCGGTGACCTTGCCCTGGAACGGCGTCCGGCTCTCCCGGACCTCCCACTCCTCGGCCACGTCGGCGATCCCCTGGTCGCGCTGCTCGTCCATCGCTCTCCCCTTTTCGTCAGTGCGACACAATCTAACGCCGAACGGCGGCCCCGCGGGAATCGCGGGGCCGCCGTCCGGTGAACGACCGACGACTTACTCGGCCGCGGTGGTCTTGATCTCGATGGCGGCCTTGACCAGGCCCGCGAACAGCGGGTGCGGGCGGGTCGGGCGGGACTTCAGCTCCGGGTGGGCCTGGGTGGCCACCAGGTACGGGTGCACCTCGCGCGGGTACTCGACGTACTCGACCAGGTCGCCCTTCGGGGAGAGGCCGGAGAACTGCAGGCCGGTCTTCTCCAGGTCCGCGCGGTAGGCGTTGTTGACCTCGTAGCGGTGGCGGTGGCGCTCCTCGACGTACTGCTCGCCGCCGTAGACCTCACGGACGATCGAGCCCTCGGCGAGCTTGGCCGGGTACAGGCCCAGGCGCATGGTGCCGCCCAGGTCGCCCTTGCCGTCGACGATGGCCAGCTGCTCGGCCATCGTGGAGACGACCGGGTGCTTGGCGGCGGCGTCGAACTCGGTGGAGTTGGCCTCGGGCAGGCCGGCCAGGTTGCGGGCCGCCTCGATGACCACGCACTGCAGACCCAGGCACAGGCCGAGCAGCGGGACGCGGTTCTCGCGGGCGAAGGTGATGGCGCCGACCTTGCCGTTGACGCCGCGGTCGCCGAAGCCGCCGGGGATGCAGATCGCGTCCACGTCGCCGAGCTGCGCCCGGGCGCCCTCGGGGGTCTCGCAGTCGTCCGAGGTCACCCACTTGATCTCGACCCGGGCGTTGTTGGCGAAGCCGCCGGCGCGCAGCGCCTCGGTCACCGACAGGTAGGCGTCGGGCAGGTCGATGTACTTGCCGACCAGGGCGACCTTGACGATGTGCTGCGGCTCGTGGACACGGCGCAGCAGGTCGTCCCAGGTGGTCCAGTCCACGTCGCGGAACGGCAGGTCGAGCCGGCGCACCACGTAGGCGTCCAGGCCCTCGCCGTGCAGGACCTTGGGGATGTCGTAGATCGACTTGGCGTCGATCGCCGCCACCACGGCCTCCTCGTCCACGTCGCACATCAGCGAGATCTTTCGCTTGATGGCCTGCGGGACCTCGCGGTCGGCGCGCAGCACGATCGCGTCGGGCTGGATGCCGATGTTGCGCAGCGCGGCGACGGAGTGCTGGGTGGGCTTGGTCTTCAGCTCGCCCGAGGGGCCGATGTACGGCAGCAGGGAGACGTGCACGAAGAACACGTTGTCCCGGCCGACCTCGTGGCGGACCTGGCGGACGGCCTCCAGGAACGGCAGCGACTCGATGTCGCCGACGGTCCCGCCGACCTCGGTGATCACCACGTCGACGTCCTCGGTCGCCATCCGGCGGATCCGGGACTTGATCTCGTTGGTGATGTGGGGGATGACCTGGACGGTGTCGCCCAGGTACTCGCCGCGTCGCTCCTTGGCGATGACGGTGGAGTAGACCTGGCCGGTGGTGACGTTCGCCGAACCGTGCAGGTTGGTGTCCAGGAACCGCTCGTAGTGGCCGATGTCCAGGTCGGTCTCGGCGCCGTCGTCCGTGACGAAGACCTCACCGTGCTGGAACGGGTTCATGGTGCCCGGGTCCACGTTGAGGTACGGGTCGAGCTTCTGCATGGTGACGCGCAGGCCGCGGGCCTTGAGGAGCGCGCCGAGGCTGGAGGCGGTGAGGCCCTTGCCGAGCGAAGAGGCGACACCCCCGGTGACGAAGAGGTGCTTGGTCGTCACGGCGCGGCCGTTCGCTGCCTTGCCGGAATGGGGCTGTGCCAAGAGGGGGCTCCCGTGGGTCGCGTGTCGAAGGTGACGTGGGCGGGATGCTCTCGACTCGCCGAACGACGGGAGGCGGTGCGGTGCACGGCACTCGGGGGGTCGTCGATTCGGCTGGTCCGGGGCGTTTGATCCCACCGGTCCACGGGATACCAGGGTATCAGTGACCCGACCCGGACGCCTTCCGGCCCGCTCGCGGCGCCCCGGGGGCGTGCGCGGGGCGCACCACCGGCGCATCATCCGGCGCAGCCGTCACACCGGTCGCACCACGGCCGGACCGGGCCACTTCGGAGCACTCCGTTCGGGCCATGACAGCCCCTCCACTGGGACCAGGTGGAACTGATCCGTCCGGACCATCCTGCCCGGCGTCCTCGCGATGCACGGCATTTCCGCCGAATTGTGGCGCCACACGAGGCTGCGCCCGCGTGCTTCGCCCCTTTCGTCCGTCGTAAGCTGCACGGACGCATCGCCGACAGCACGAGCACGCGGAGGGCGTGGGAGGTCAGGACACTCCCGGTCCCCGATGCGCGACCGGACCTCCCCGTATTCCAGCTCCTCCCCTCCCACCCCAGGGGCTCGACCGAGCCCCGCGCGGACACTCCAGCAAGGCCCGCCACCACCCTTCGGCGGGCCGGACGTCCCGGGGTGGGCTCCGGCCCCGCAGACCGTTCGCTCCCCCAGATCGCCGATGCGTCGTGACCACATTGCGAACTGGAGATCCACGTGGCCGGCCGTATCGAGGACTACGCACTCATCGGGGACATGCAGACCGCTGCCCTGGTCAGCAGGGACGGGGCGGTGGACTGGCTCTGCCTGCCCCGCTTCGACTCTCCGGCCGTGTTCGCCGGCCTGCTCGGCACTGATGAACACGGCTTCTGGCGGATCGGTCCGGCCGAAGCCGTCGCGACCGAAGTCCCCACCCCCGCGGCACCCCCCACCCCGGCCGCCCCCGCCCTCGGCCTCCCCCGCTTCACCGACACCGCCGATCTGAGGGTCCCGCCGCCCACCGCGGCCGCCCCCGCGGTGCCCGCCGACCGCCGCCGCTACCGGGGCGACTCGCTGGTCCTGGAACAGGAGTGGGACACCCAGGGCGGCACCGTCCGGGTGATCGACTTCATGCCGCCGCGCCCGCTGGCCGGCCGCGACGCCGTCCCCCAGGTGATCCGGATCGTCGAGGGCGTGGCCGGCACCGTCCGGATGCGCTCGGCGGTGCGGATGCGCTTCTCGTACGGGCGCATCGTGCCCTGGGTGCACCGGGTCGAGCAGGCCGGAGGCGGCCACCGCACCGTCGCCGTGGCCGGGCCCGACTCGGTGTGGCTGGACGGCGAGTCCGAGACCTACGGCCGCGACCTGACCACCTACGCCGACTTCACCGTCACCGCCGGCGAGCGGATCGCCTTCGCCCTCACCTGGCAGGCCTCCCACCTGGACGCGCCGAAGGCCCCGGACGCCGAGGAGATGCTCGACGCCACCACCGACTTCTGGCACGAGTGGGCCGCCCAGTGCACCTACCAGGGCCCCTACCGCGAGGCCGTGATCCGCTCCCTGATCACCCTCAAGGGCCTCACCTACGCCCCCACCGGCGGCATCGTCGCCGCCCCCACCACCTCGCTGCCCGAGGACATCGGCGGTGAGCGCAACTGGGACTACCGCTACACCTGGCTGCGCGACGCCGCGATCACCCTCTCCTCGCTGCTGCGCACCGGCTACCGCGACGAGGCCAAGGCCTGGCGCGAGTGGCTGCTGCGCGCCGTCGCCGGCGACCCGGAGAACCTCCAGATCATGTACGGCATCGCCGGCGAGCGCGAGCTCACCGAGTCCTCGCTGGACTGGCTGCCCGGCTACGAGGGCTCGCAGCCCGTCCGGGTCGGCAACGGCGCGGCCGGCCAGCTCCAGCTGGACGTCTACGGCGAGGTCGTCGAGGCCCTGCACCTGGCCCACATGACCGGCCTGGTCCGCAACGACCACGCCCACCACCTCCAGCTGCGCCTGATCGAGTACCTGGAGGACCACTGGCAGGAGCCGGACGAGGGCATCTGGGAGGTCCGCGGCCCACGCCGGCACTTCGTCCACTCCAAGGTGATGGCCTGGGTCGCCGTCGACCGGACGATCAAGCTGCTGGAGCAGACCCCCGAGGACGCCCCCTCCGACGGCCACCTGGAGCGCTGGCGCGAGCTGCGCGAGACCATCCACCGGGACGTCTGCGAGAAGGGCTACGACCCGGAGCGCAACACCTTCACCCAGTACTACGGCGGCAAGGAGCTGGACGCCTCGCTGCTGCTCATCCCCCAGGTCGGCTTCCTGCCGCCGGACGACAAGCGCGTCATCGGCACCATCGAGGCGATCCAGCGCGAGCTGTCCACCGAGGACGGCTTCGTGCTGCGCTACCCGACCCACGACGAGAGCGGCAACAACGTCGACGGCCTCTCCGGCCACGAGGGCGCCTTCCTGGCCTGCTCGTTCTGGCTGGCCGACGACCTCGCCATGATCGGCCGGGTGCAGGAGGCGCGCGAGCTGTTCGACCGGCTGCTCGCGCTGCGCAACGACCTCGGCCTGCTCGCCGAGGAGTGGGACCCGCGGCTCAAGCGCCAGGTCGGCAACTTCCCGCAGGCCTTCAGCCACGTCCCGCTGATCGACACCGCACTGCGGCTGACCGCCTGCGGCGGCGCCTACCTGTCCGCCCAGCCGGACGGCCTGGCGGCCGAGCGGGTCGAACAGGCGACGGTCTAGCGGTCCGGCGGGCCTAGTCCCAATGCCAGTGACTTTAGGTTGTGTCGTGCTGGGTGACGGTGACTGTTGCCGGTTGTGGTGGTGGCCAGTTGTGGTGTTGGGCGCGTTTGAGG